>JBAXBR010000066.1:0-7243 GCA_037141855.1 Actinomycetota bacterium
ATGATAAATCGTGCGAATGGGGAATGTATTTGGCAGACGTTGATGTTCGCGGGAAAGGTGTCGCGCAGGCAGCGTGTGTACTGTCGTTTCAATTTGCCTTTAAAGCTTTGGGAATGGAAGTAGTGAAGTGTGAAGCCGTTGCACAGAATGAAAATGCAATTGGGCTGTACGAAAGTGTTGGTTATGTGCGCACAGGCTTACAGGTAGATGCTGTTAAGCGCGGTGACGAAATGTTGTCGGTAGTTACACTTGAACTGACACGCGAATCATGGAATGCCCGCGAGCCACAAGTACTGCAGAAGCTTCATGAAAAGGAGGTGAACATCAATGGGTAAGCCTGTGTATGCCATCGCCGAACTCTCTGCAAATCATGGTGGAAGTAAGGCCCGTGCGCTTGAAGTAATTCATGCGGCGCACGAAGCCGGTGCCGATGCTGTCAAGTTTCAGCACTACACAGCAGAAACCATTACGGTTCGCTCCGATCACCCCGACTTCAAAGTAAGTGGCGGAACTCTGTGGGACGGGCGTCAACTTGCCGACCTGTATGCCGAGGCAATGACACCGTGGGAATGGACCGGCGACCTTGTTGCCGAAGCAAACAAACTTGGCATCGATTGGCTGTCGAGCCCGTTCGATAACACCGCTGTCGATTTTCTCGAGCAGTTCAACATTGCGACTTACAAAATTGCATCGTTTGAGCTCGTTGACCTTCCGCTCATTCGCTACGTTGCGTCCAAGGGCAAGCCGATGATCATTTCAACGGGAATGTCTACGTTGGATGAAATTGATGCTGCGGTGAAGGCAGCTCAAGGCGCGGGCGCCCCGCAAGTTTCCGTTCTTCGTTGCAACTCCACGTATCCGGCAAATAGTTCTGAAATGGACTTGGCTGCAATTCCAACGATGATTGCAAAGTGGGGAATTCCTGTTGGACTTTCGGATCACACCATGACTTCGGTAACTGCAATTAGTGCCGTTGCACTTGGTGCAACGATTGTTGAAAAGCACATCACCATGCGGCGAAGCGATGGCGGTCCAGACGGTGCATTCTCATTAGAACCAGCTGAATTCGCTGCATTGATTCGTGACATTCGAGAAGCATCGAGCGCATTAGGTACTGCGCGATTTGGTCCATCTGCCTCTGAGGTGAACAGTCTGAAATTTCGCCGTTCGTTACGGGCAGTGACTGCAATACAGGCCGGAGACGCAATTACAGAACACAATGTTCGGTCTGTGCGTCCTGCAGGTGGATTGCCACCAGATGATTTCTCAAAAATTTCGGAAATGAAAGCAAAACGAGATATTGCTGTTGGTGAACCAATTACCAACGAACTCTTGAACTAATTGCTATAAATCTGGCTGCTCGTGTAGAACGCACTGCATGAGTGCAACGTCTAACCAGCGACCGAATTTGCGTCCAATTTCGCGCTCGATACCCACTAACGCGAAGCCGCATGATTCATGTAACCCTCGTGAAGCCAGGCTTGATGCTTCGATGCGGGCCATCACTGCATGAAAGCCAGAGTCTGCAGCTTGTTGTAACAAGTTGGTCAAGATCAATCGGCCAATTCCAGACCGGGCGAGGTTTCGTTGGACATACACCGAATTTTCAACAGATGTTTTGTACGCGGCACGATCTCGATATTCACTGAGTGCCCCGAACCCAACTACGCAATCTGTTTCGTCTACTGCAACAATCGCCGAAAATGCCCCACTACGTACGCTGATCCATGCTTCTTGTGCATCAAGCGTTCGCGGCACAAGATCGAACGTTGAGGTCTCAAATTGCACCTCGTGGTTATAGATTTCCAAAATTGCAGCGGCGTCAGAAACAGTGGCTCTACGAATTTTGATTGATGATTGTGGTGCCGGCACAGTGGCGAACTTAGCGGTTTGTGACCATATAGACGAGTGATTTCAAGAATTGGTAAAGAATGCGCGCATCTGACGGCCCGCATCGGTAATTCTGCGATAGAACAAAGTCATGACTAGTTGGATGACCCCGGCGCCCGAAGATAACGAATTTGGCACACCTCTGCCTCCGCCACAAGCCCCTGCCACTCACGGTGCTACACACAGGCCGCGACGCCGCACACTTGGCGTACTGCTGACGTTGGTCATTGGTTTTATTGGTGGACTAGTGGGAACTGAAGTTTCAAATAACTGGGATCTTTCTTTTGGGCTGGGCTCTTCTGTTAAATCTTCCAACTCTCCACTCGTCACCAGCGAAGTTGGTCCGAACGATGCGAGCGTGGGTAACACGGTAATTGCGCAAGTTGCTAATTCAATGGCCGACAGTGTGGTCACTATCTCAAGTTCGATTAATGATGGAGTGAACTCAGGTGAAGCAACTGGTACTGGAGTGGTACTTACTGCTGACGGCGATATTTTGACCAATGCACACGTTGTTGCCGATGCAACTGAAGTACATGTTCGATTCGCGGGTGAAACGGAACCACGTCTTGCCAAAGTGTTGGCATCCGATCCCGGAAACGATCTTGCACTGTTAAAAATTGAAGCAACAGGTCTGAAGCCCGCAACATTTGCTCAGCCTGGAACTATTCGCATCGGTGATGGGGTAATTGCAATTGGCTATGCGCTCAACCTCGATGGCGGACCGACTGTCACGTCGGGAATCGTTTCAGCCCTCAAGCGAACAATCATCACTGAGTCAGGTGCGCTGAACGGACTCATTCAAACCGATGCCGCAATTTCCTCGGGGAACTCGGGTGGACCATTGGTCAACCTCCGCGGAGAAGTCGTTGGCATCAATACGGCCGTGGCTCGAAGCGACGCCAATTCGGCTGCCAACAATGTGGGCTTTTCGATTGCCGTGGACGAAATTATGCCCGTCTTGGACCAGTTGCGTAGCCAGGCCAGTGGCAAGGTCCGTGAAGAGGGTTTTCTGGGGGTCGGTTTAGCCGCCCGAACCGACGGTGGTCAGGGAGCAATTATCTCGAGCGTGCAACCAAATTCCCCTGCAAGCCTTGCTGGTATTAGAGAAAACGATATTGTGCTATCCGTGGATGGCGAGCCAATTGATGGCCAGGCCGGCTTGGTGGCAGCAATCCGCGATGCCAGCCCTGGTCAAACCGTGTCCATTGAGCTCCTCCGGGACGGCAAACGGATGACCGTAAAGGCCAAATTGGTGGCTCGAACCGGCAATTAGTTCCATCCTCTCAAAAGGCCCGAAACCCTTGTTTTGGGCGTTGGGAAGCCCGAATTCACGCCGATAGAGTTGCAAGTCCGCATTAGCGACATGTCCGACATCCAGTCGGAAACATCGCCAAAGTTTGAGGCGTCACAATCGACGTCTGCAAGAGCCCCGCAAGGGGGACATTGCAGCACCACTGTTTTCGGTGCTCCGCCGGCTTTTGCCGAGCGGAGCATTTGCGTGAACGGCGTTGTTTAAACAATGCAACAAGTACAGACACATCGAACTACACGAACGAGAAAAGGGTCGCCGTTATGGCACAAAAAGCAATCGTCGGCGAGAAGGTCGGCATGACACAGATTTGGGGAGATGACCAGCGCATCATTCCCGTAACTGTGCTGCGTGTCGAACCAGCCCGTGTGGTCCAAGTTAAGACCGGTGAGCGTGACGGCTATGCAGCCTTGCAAGTCACATACGGTCAAAAGGATCCAAAGAAACTAACCAAGGCCGAGTCTGGCCACTTCGCAAAGGCCAGCGTTGCTGCAGGTCGTCGACTCGTCGAGCTTCGTCTCGAATCGGTTGATGGCTTCACCGTTGGACAAGAAATCACTGTTGACACACTCGCTGCAGGCGAGCGCGTTGACGTCACTGCGGTAAGTCGTGGTAAAGGTTTCGCAGGTGGAATGAAGCGCCACAACTTTGCTGGTCAAGGAGCGAGTCACGGTAACCACAAGCACCATCGTGCGCCTGGTTCTATCGGTTCATGCTCATTCCCTGGTCGTGTATTCAAGGGCTTGCGCATGGCTGGTCACATGGGTCACGCACAAACCACCACATTGAATCTTGAAGTTGTACAAGCCGATCTCGAGCGCGGACTGCTGTTGGTTAAGGGTTCAGTTCCTGGTCCAAACGGCGGCGTCGTAATCGTGCGCAACGCGGTGAAGGGAAAGTAACGCGATGGCAACTGCAAAACCAGTAAAGAAAGCTGCGAAGAAAGCAGCACCAAAAGCGGCAGCCGAAAAAACCGGCTCGGCAAATTTGCCAGCAGAGTATTTCGGCATCGAGCCAAACATTCCAGTAATGCACCAAGTGGTTACTGCACAGTTGGCACATCGTCGTTCAGGTACACAGAGCACGAAGACACGTTCCGAAGTTCGCGGTGGCGGTAAGAAGCCATTCGGACAAAAGGGAACTGGTGGCGCTCGTCAAGGTTCAATTCGTGCACCACACTTCAGTGGTGGTGCTGTTGCACTCGGACCAAAGCCACGTAAGTACACACAACGCACACCAAAGAAAATGATTGCGTTGGCACTTCGTTCAGCTTTGTCGGATCGTGCAATTGAAGGCAAAGTAGTTGTTGTTGACAAGTTCAGCTTCGACAAGCCAAGCACGAAGGATGCAACATTGTTGTTGAATTCACTTGGACTCGACGGCAAGATCATGATCGTTGTTGATCGCGATGATGAAGTCGCCAGCAAGTCATTCCGTAACTTGACCAACGTTCAGGTGGTTATCACCCCAGAACTCAATGCGTACGACATTCTCTGCAATGACTGGCTCGTGTTTACAACAGCGAGCCTGCCGAAAGTCAAGGAGGCCGCAAAGTGAAAGACCCACGCGACATCATCCTTCGCCCGATTATTTCGGAGAAGAGCTACTCATTGATGGACAAGGGAACGTACACATTTGAAGTACACCCAGACTCCAGCAAGCCAGAAATTAGTGACGCAATTGAAGCCATTTGGAATGTCAAGGTTCGTCGCGTTAACACTCTCAACCGTCGTGGCAAGATGCGCCAAACTCGCGGAACCAACCGCTTTGGTCAGCGTCCAAACACCAAACGGGCCATCGTCACTCTTGAAGCGGGAAATGAAATCCCGTTGTTTGAGAACTAGAGCGAGCTGAAAGAGACGAACTATGGGAATTCGCAAACGTAAACCAACGAGTGCCGGTCGCCGTTTTCAAACGGTGTCCGACTTCGCTGACATCACAAAGAGCACGCCTGAAAAGTCGTTGCTTGCAAAAAAGACTTCTGCCGGTGGTCGCAACGTCTATGGTCGCGTAACTTCGCGTCACCAAGGTGGCGGACACAAGCAGCAGTATCGCATTATCGATTTCAAGCGCAACTCGGATCAGTATGAAGCCAAGGTTGCAGCAATTGAATACGATCCAAACCGCACTTGCCGCATTGCGTTGCTGCACTACGACGACGGATCAAAGGCATACATCCTTGCTCCGAAGGGTCTTGAAGTTGGCATGCGTGTGCAGAGTGGACCAAAGGCAGACATCAAAGTTGGTAATGCGTTACCACTTCGTTACTTGCCTGTAGGTACCGTCGTTCACAACATTGAATTGCGCCCTGGTCAGGGTGGCAAAGTTGGTCGTTCAGCAGGTATGGCTGTGCAGCTCGTCGCAAAAGAAGGTGACTTCGCAACTTTGCGTATGCCAAGTACAGAAATGCGTCGCGTTCCAATCGATTGCCGTGCAACTATCGGCGAAGTTGGTAACGCAGAGCACGAACTCATCAAGATCGGTAAAGCCGGACGTAACCGTTGGAAGGGCGTTCGCCCACAATCACGCGGTGTTGTAATGAACCCTGTCGACCACCCTCACGGTGGTGGTGAAGGTAAGACATCCGGTGGACGTCACCCAGTTTCACCTTGGGGTAAGCCAGAGCGTCGTACCCGTAACAAGAACAAGTCATCACAACAACTCATCGTTCGTCGTCGTCGTTCAGGAAAGGGCCGGGCATAACACATGACTCGTAGTTTGAAAAAAGGCGCATTCGTTGATGAGCACTTGCTCAAGAAACTTGATGCCATGAACGAAAGCGGCGAGCGCAAGGTCATCAAGACCTGGTCACGTCGCAGCACGATCATTCCTGACATGATCGGCCACACCTTCGCCGTCCATGATGGTCGCAAGCACGTACCTGTTTACGTCAGCGAATCAATGGTTGGCCACAAGTTGGGTGAATTCTCACCAACTCGAACCTTTAAGTTCCACGCAGCACAAGAAAAAGCTGCAGCAGGGCAGAAGTAAGCCATGACCGGTCCAAAACTCAACGAAGCAACCAACAAGGTTGGCGTATCTAGCGGTACCCGCGCGAAGGCAATGAATGTCCGCATGTCGGCTTCAAAGATTCGTGTTGTACTGAACCACGTTCGTGGACTTGAAGTGCAGGAAGCAGACAGCTTGCTGTCACTCATCCAGCGCGACTCGGCACATGACATTCGCAAGTTGCTCGCATCGGCAGTAGCCAATGCTGTAAACAACGATTCAAAAGTTGCAGAAGACCTCTACATCAAGGCTTGCTTTGCTGATGAGGGCCCAACGCTGAAGCGTTTCCGTCCACGTGCAAAGGGTCGTGCTGCTCAAATCTTGAAGCGCACTTCACACATCACCATCGTGGTCGAAACGATGACCGACAAAATGTTGGCCATTCGTGCACAAAGCGCTGAAGCAAAGGGTGGCACCAAAGTTGTCAGCCGTTCAGCACGTGTTGCAGCAAGTCGTGCACGCGCAGCGAAGCCTGATGCGGACGATTCACAAGACTCAACTGACAGCACCAACGAATCTGGTGAGGAGAACTGATGGGCCAGAAAATTAATCCGTACGGTTTCCGTTTGGGAATCACCACCGACTGGAAGAGTCGTTGGTTCAGCCAGAAGGAATACCGTCATTACCTCACCGAGGACTGGAAGATCCGTGACTATCTCACGGTGCAGCTCGCCGATGCAGCAGTAAGCCGCATTGAAATTGAGCGCACACGAGACAAGCTCCGCATCGACATTCACACTGCTCGTCCGGGAATTGTGATTGGTCGTAAGGGTCAGAAGGCTGACGAACTGCGCGCAGGTCTTACCGCGATGACCGGTAACAACAAAGTGCAGTTGAACATCACCGAAATCAAACAAGCTGAACTCGATGCTGCACTTGTGGCACAGGGTGTTGCTGACCAGTTGTTGAACCGTATTGCTTTCCGTCGCGCCATGAAGCGCGCTGTGCAAAACGCACAGAAGTACGGCGCAGAAGGAATTCGAATTCAGTGTTCAGGTCGTCTTGGTGGAGCAGAAATGTGCCGCACCGAGT
>JBAXBR010000067.1:0-6701 GCA_037141855.1 Actinomycetota bacterium
TTCGCCGGAATACATCCGCGGTTCAAACATGTTCCGCCAATGGTGTCGCGCTCAATCAGCGCAACGTTCATACCGGAGGATGCGCCATAGAAAGCAGATGCATATCCACCAGGACCGCCACCAATGACCACAAGATCAAATTGCTCAGCCGTACGCACCACCTCTTTCAATTCCTAATACTTAACGATAACGCTTAAAACTTAAGGAGTTGTAGCCCACTGTTCTTGTTGTCCCGCGCGAATGTAGGCAATCGTTGCCGTGCCTTCAGACACAGCAAATGCAACCGTGCAAATCGTTGGCTCGGCAAGTTTCGTGGTGGCGCAAGGGGTACCTGTGCCTTCAACGAGTGGCTGGGCTTCACTAATCACTCCGCCCACCAACATACGCCAGCCAGCGAGTGCGTCTGCTCCGTCAACACCCTGCATTGACACTTCAACAAGAGTTTGCGATGCATTCTTCGACACGGCATTTACCGAAACCGTCATATCGCCCAACACAGCCGAATCTCCAAGTTGCAACAGTTGAACCTTTGCTCCGTCGCCAGTGGTTTGCCACAGCTTGAACATGCCCGCACCAAGGATCAATACTCCGCAGAACAACGCCCACATAATCAGTTTTCGGGTACTCATATGTACGTCAGCCTAGGATGAAACTTGTCATGGGCATCAAAGATGTTTTTAAATCAGCAAGTAAGCCAGTTCGCGAAATCGACTCCGAGCGTCTAGTCGATCGATTTGCAGAGCTTCGGCTTCAACCTTTAAGCGAACTAGAAGCACGCGATCGTACGAAAGTATGCGGTGAAGTTAAACGCATGACGATTAAGCCTCGATCGGGAATTCCATCTACAGAAATTGTGATCAATGATGGAACAGGCGACGCAACCATTATCTTCAGCGGGCGTCGACACGTTGCCGGTATCGAACATGGACATTGCATTGTTGTTGAAGGCGTGGCGTTTGCCGACGCAAACCGCTTGGTGTTTCTGAACCCGGCCTATTCGCTCTTACCTATGGGCGAAGGCTGACAGACGCTTGCCGAATTAGCCAATCAGAATTTGCTGCACTGCAGCTTCAGCGTCTTCAGTAATGAGCGCCATCACTTCATCGCCTATTCGTAACACCATGTCTGGTGTTGGCATTAATACACGACTATCGCGAACGATGGCCACCACACTCGCACTGCGAGGCATGTGTATTTCACTCAGCGGCTTGTCGCGTGCTGGAGAGTTATCTGCAAGTGTCACTTCGACAAGTTCGGCCTTTCCACCTTTAAGTTGCATTAAGCGAACAAGGTTTCCCACTGCAACGGCTTCTTGCACCAGGCTGGTAATGAGATGCGGTGTCGAAACTGAAACGTCAACGCCCCACATGTCATTAAACATCCAATAATTGTTTGGGTTGTTTACGCGAGCAATAACTCGCGGAACACCAAACTCTTGCTTCGCTAATAGCGAAACAACCAAGTTGTCCTCATCATCACCCGTTACCGAAGCAACGACATCGGCCATTGTCACTCCAGCAGCCGCAAGTACCGCAACGTCACATGCATCGCCTCGGTGCCACTTCAGTTTTCCCGTTGGTTCGTTTTCTGCATACTCGGCAACAACAGAGCGATCATTTTCAATAATCGTTACTTCATGACCAGCAGCAACAAGTTGCTCTGCAGTAAACCGTCCAACACTTCCACCACCTGCAACAACTACTTTCATGATTAGTGACCCTTCCCGCTTGTTGACGCAAGCGATGCATCAAAGGCTTCAAGTGACTTAATTTCTGCCGCTACATAGGCAACATCACCTTCTTGAACCACCGTGTCTGCAGTTGGAATTACTGCTGAGCCCAATCGACGAATAGAGACGACACGAGCCGATGCGCTATCAAGCGACAACACACGCGTTCCCACCAAAGTCTTTGGAAGTTCGCGCTCCACAAGCACCACTTTGGCGCTTGGATCGGTCCATTCAACCGCTGGCAATTCGGGAAGTATGCGGCGCAATATTCGCTCGGATGTCCACTTCACTGTTGCGACAGTGGCAATTCCCAGGCGCTCATAAATTTCGGCTCGCTTTGGGTCATAGATACGAGCGACCACACGCTCAATGCCAAATTCTTCTCGCGCGACGCGGGCAATCAAAATGTTTGAGTTGTCACCATTAGTGACTGCGGCCAGCGCTCCCGCCTTTTCAATTCCTGCTTCAATAAGAATTTCTCGGTCGAAACCAATGCCAGTAATTTTTTGGCCGGTGAACGATTCACCCAACCGTGAAAATGCTTCAGACTTGCGATCAATGACTGCAACGGTGTGACCGGCAGCAGTGAGTTCACGACCGAGGGTTGAACCAACTCGCCCGCATCCGACAATTACGACGTGCACTGTTTTCTCCCTTGCGGCATGGGCGCACACCGCCCGAAATGCCTATGTAGTACCAAGACGATCAAGCGTAGGCGGTCGACATGCCTCGCGGGTAGTCAATGTGGCAGGCTTCTAAACGCATATGGCTACTCAAACCGGCTCCAACCCCATCAAACGCTTCTTTATTGGAAAGCCAATTCCAACATCGGAAGACCAGCATCAACGGCTAAGCAAAAAAATTGCACTGCCAGTATTCGCCAGCGACGCAATTTCATCAACTGCATATGCAACTGAAGAAATTCTGATCGTATTTTTGTCACTGGGCGCAGTTGGCATGGCTGCCTACCGAATGTTGGTTCCCATTTCATTGATCGTTGTTGCGTTGCTCACGATCGTGGTCATGAGCTACCGCCAAACCATCTTCGCTTACCCAAGTGGCGGCGGTTCATACATTGTTTCAAAAGAGAATCTTGGCGAATATCCAGGACTAGTCGCTGGCGCATCATTACTCATTGACTATGTACTTACCGTGTGCGTTTCAGTTGCTGGTGGAGTGGCCGCAATCATCTCGGCCTTTAACGGGTTAGCCCCGCACCGAGTACAGATCTGCATCGGATTCGTCCTCATTATGATGATCGCCAACCTGCGTGGACTTAAAGAGTCCGGCGCCCTATTTGCTCCGCCTACCTATCTCTATGTCATCAGCCTCATCACGCTGATTGTGGTTGGCCTCTATCGCGTATTCGTTCAGCACATACCACCAATTGAGCACACCGGCGAAGCACAGCGTCTGCTCAACATGCAAGGTTCAGTAACCGTGTTCTACTTCTTGAAGGCATTCTCCTCTGGAGCAGTTGCCCTCACTGGCGTTGAAGCAGTTTCCAACGGAGTTCCTGCGTTCAAGAAGCCGGAATCAAAGAATGCTTCGGCAACACTCATCTGGATGGCGGTCATTCTTGGAGGTTGCTTCTTCGGTCTCAGCATTCTTGCCCAACACTTGCAACCAGTAAAAGATCATGAAGGCATCATCGCCAATACAGTTCTCTCACAGCTTGCAGAACAGGTATACGGCGGAAGAAATATCTTCTTCTTCATCACACAGTTTGCAACGTTTGCAATTTTGATTCTCGCTGCAAACACGTCGTACGCAGACTTTCCGCGTCTTGGCTCGATTATTGCCAAAGACAACTACTTGCCGCGTCAGTTCAGTAATCGTGGAGATCGTTTGGTGTATTCAAACGGCGTGATCTTCTTGAGCGCTGCATCAATCGCATTGATTGTTGCGTTTAAGGGACTCATTAGCGCGCTCATACCGTTGTACGCGGTTGGTGTATTCACCGGATTCACCTTGAGCCAAGCCGGTATGTGCGTACACCACTACAAGCACCGCGAAAAGAGTTGGAAACTCCACATTGCAATTAACGGCGTTGGATCCGTTACCACCTTTTTCGTTGCTGGAATTTTTGTCGTGGTGAAGTTCACCGACGGCGCCTGGATCCCCGCTCTACTTATTCCCGTCATGATGATTGGATTCAAAGGCATTCATCGCCACTACACACGTGTTCGAGGCTTCCTTGCGCCGACAGAGGGCTACCAAGCTCCGTTCAAAACTCACACCGTTGTCGTGCTCGTGGGATCTGTCAATCAAGGAGTGCTACAAGCAGTGCGTTATGCCCAAAGTTTGCGTCCAGACAAACTCATTGCACTTTCAGTCATTGAACATTCAGATGACCGTGCTCGATTACAAGAACAATGGGACAAATTTGGATTATCAATTGAGCTTGACACCATCGTGTCTGAGTATCGCGATTTGACTGAGCCGATCCTCAATCGCATCAACGAAATTGACAGCATGTATAACGACGACTTGATTACCGTGATCATTCCCGAGTTCGTCACCAGCATTCGTTCACAGTGGCTACACAACCAATCGGCGCTCGCCATTAAGGCACGCCTGCTATTCCGCCCAAATACCGTGGTTACCTCCGTACCAATCGTCATTCCATAATTGGCGCACGACCCCACCGAGCGGGTCAAAGAGTCATAAGGTAAAGACATGAAGATTGTTATTTCTGGAGCAAGTGGTTTAATCGGTACGCAACTCGTCAACAAGCTTTCTAACAGCGGGCACGAGGTAGTTCGACTCGTTCGGCGATCACCAAAGTCTGGCGAAATTCAATGGAACCCAAAGACTGGCGCACTCGATCCCGCTTCACTTGAAGGCGTTGATGCAGTAGTCCACTTGTCTGGAGCTGGCATTGGCGACAAGCGATGGACAGCTGGATACCGAAAAGAAATCCTTGATAGTCGCACCGCTTCTACCGCGCTACTTGCCACCACTATCGCATCGCTCTCCCGTAAGCCTTCAGTGTTTCTCTCAGGTTCTGCAATCGGAATTTACGGAGCGCGCAACGACGAACAACTCACTGAAGTAAGCACACATGGAACCGGATTCCTTGCTGAGGTGTGCGAACAGTGGGAAGCTGCTGCGAAGCCAGCAATTGATGCAGGCATCCGCACCGTTTTTCTTCGAACAGGAATTGTGCTCACCCCAAAAGGTGGAGCACTGAAGAAATTGCTCCCGCTATTCAAGTTGGGAGTTGGCGGAAAGTTTGGCAATGGAAAACAATGGCAAAGTTGGATTTCTCTTGATGACGAGATTGGTGCGATTGAGCATTTGCTTTCAACAAAAGTCAGTGGTGCAGTCAACCTGACAGCACCTAACCCCGTAACGAACGCCGAGTTCACAAAAGTGCTCGCATCGGTTCTCAAACGTCCAGCGGTGGTGCCTGTTCCAACATTTGCTCCAAAGATTTTACTTGGCGGCGAATTGGCAGATGCACTGCTCTTCACTGGCCAGCGAGTAATACCTGCAGCACTCAACGCAAGCGGTTACATGTTTAAGCACACCACCCTTGAAAGCGCGTTGCGTTCACTACTCTCTAAGTAATGTCCCTGCCATCACAATGTGACGTAGTAATTGTTGGAGCTGGTCTCGCAGGACTCTCCGCTGCTCGGGTCATTCAACAACATGGACTCTCTACAATCGTGCTCGAATCAAGCGATGACGTTGGTGGCCGAGTCCGCACCGACATGGTTGATGGGTTTCAGCTTGACCGTGGTTTCCAAGTGATGCTCACTGCTTACCCAGAATTCAAAACACAAGTTGACATGCGCGCACTCGATCTTCGCCCCTTCGACCCAGGTGCACTCGTTTGGCGCAATGGAAAAGGCCACGTCGTTTCAGACCCATTTCGGAAACCACAAACTCTTGCCACCACTGCACTTGCCCCAATCGGCACCGTTCTCGACAAAGCCAAAATTGTCCTTTTGCGTTCGCGGATTATGCGGAGGAATCCGGTGTTACTCCTCTCTGGGCAAGATGTTTCGACCGATGTTGCACTTCGCGCATTTGGTTTCTCCACAAAAATGATCAATCGATTCTTCCGACCTCTGTTTGGCGGAATTCAACTTGACCCGCACCTCGCTACTTCGCGGCGAATGTTTGATGTCATTTTCCGATCACTGAGCGAGGGTCAAAGCGTGCTGCCGTCACGAGGTATGCACGCACTTCCCTTGCAAATGGCAAGCAGGCTTGCCGAAGGAACTATTCACCTCAATACTCGAGTGAGCACGATTGATGGCGCAAAAGTGACGCTCGCAACTGGCGACACCATTGCCGCGCGAGCAGTTGTTGTAGCCACAGACGGACCAACCGCATCATCACTGCTTGGTATTCAAATAGTCGAATCGCGAAAAGTTGGGTGCGTGTATTTTTCGGCAGACATTCCACCAACACAGCGAAAACTTGTCGTTCTCGATGGCACAGGAAATGGCCCCGTCCTCAACGTTGCGGTACTCAGTAACGTTGCGCCTTCTTATGCGCCAGCAGACAAGCACCTCATCGTTGCAGCACTTCCAGGAATCACCGAAGGCGATCTTGAGGCAATCAGTCGTCAGCAACTTCGATCTTGGTGGGGACCACAAGTAGATGCTTGGAAACATTTGCGCACGTACGTAATTGAGCATGGTGGACCCGTTCAGAAGCCGCCGTTTTCGCCCAAGCAGCGCGTCAACCTTGGCAATGGCCAGTTCGTGTGTGGTGATCACAGAGATACCGGTTCCATTCAAGGAGCAATGTTTTCTGGACGACGCTGTGGTGAGGCTGTCGTCCGATCACTCGCCTAGCCTGAGTGCATGACTCATGACGCAAAAGCCAAGATCGTTTCTGTTGAGCGCGTTATTCCTGCAGCTCCAGGGTTGATTTTCGAAATTCTTGCCGACCCACGTCAGCACTCAAAGATTGATGGCTCGGGCAGCGTTAAAGCCGCACAAGTTTCTGCTCCACC
>JBAXBR010000068.1:0-6463 GCA_037141855.1 Actinomycetota bacterium
CGTAGTTGTGGTGCCGGTGTTGATGAGTGCACCCGCGCTCAGTGCAACCAAGTTGTCGCCCATCTGTGCTGCGCTCGTTCCTGCACGCGATGTGTTTCCCGAACCCCGCCGACCACTTCCACCGTTACCCCAACATTTCACTGTTGAGTTGTCAAGCATGGCGCACGTGTGCGCAAGCCCAGCCTACACGGCAAGCACCGTACGACCTGTTCCAAGATTCACCGCTGCTAGTGCATTCCCCATTTCACTTGGAACATCACCTATGTCAGCTTGCGATCCAATTCCCAATTTTCCATCTGCGCCGTTACCAAAACACTTCACTGCTGCAGTATTCAGTAACGCGCATGTGTGTGCTCCACCCGCAGTAATCGCGATTGCACTTACACCGGTGCCCAAGTTGATCGGCAACAATGCGTCGCCCATTTCATTTACATCAATTCCGCGGTCGTTTGTGTCGCCGGTTCCCAACCGACCGTTTCCACCAGAACCCCAACACTTCACTGTTGCGTTATCGAGCAGTGCACATGTGTGTAAATCGCCAGCGGAAATGGCAACAGCAGTACGACCCGTTCCTAAATCAATTGTTGGTGATGCAGCAATGGTTGGCCCGATGCCATCGCCAATGTTGTCCAAGTTTCCTTGACCAAGTTGACCGTATGCATTGTCGCCCCAACACAGCACTTGAGCATTGTCCAACAACGCGCATGTGTGATTTGCGCCAGCTGCAATTGCCGTTGCGGTTCGGCCTGCAGCAAACGAAATTGCAGGCAGCGCATTGCCCATTTCACCTGCACCATCGCCACGGGTAACGGTGTCGTTGTAGCCAAGTTGACCCGATGCACTCCGACCCCAACATTTCACTGTTGCGTTGTCGAGTAATGCGCACGAGTGATTTGAACCAGCAGCGATCATGGTTGCGATTCGACCGGTACCGAGATCGACAGCAGGTAACGCATCGCCCATTTCGCCTGCGTTATCACCGCGATTCGTTGAATCGCCGTAGCCAGTGCGGCCGTATAAACCAGATCCCCAACACTTCACGGTCAGATTGTCGAGCAATGCACACGTGTGCGACGTGCCGGTAGCGATCGCTCGGGCCGAACGACCCAGCCCGAGCGATATCGCCGACGAACTAGCCACCGAAGCACCGATTCCATCACCAATATTGGCTGTGGATTCTTTGCCAAGTTGGCCCTCGTTGCCCAACCCGAAACATTTCACCGAGTTGTCAACGAGCACCACGCATGTGTGGGTGTCTCCCGCCGAAAGATACCCAATACGTTCACGACTGATCGAAGTAGATCCGCCGCCTACATCTGCATGAACGATGCTCACGCATAGCAACATGAGCACAGACGCAATGGTGGTGAGTTTTTGAATATGCCGCCGCATATGTTGCGAATATACAACGAAAAATAAAAGGACACAAGGGGTATCCCGCACAAAAGGGACATAAATATTTTTACCTGTACCAAACATTTCTGCGGACACGTGTACGGGTAGCGAGGTACAGATATGCGATTACAAGATCGACTTTCGGACCTTGGTCCGAAAGCACCCAGATTGCCCGTAAATGTTGGGGTTGCGGAGAATGGGCCGTTTACGGCGTAGCCTTATAAGGCCCTCTTAGTGGCCCCTAGTTTCAGGAGAATTCATGTCCACACCTTCACCCACCATCGCGCCTGCAGAAGGCCGCCTCGGAGTACTCACCGTCGGTCTCGGCGCTGTTGCAAGCACCCTCATTGCCGGCGTCGAGCTTGCCAAGCGCGGTCTCGGATCGCCAATTGGCTCACTCGCCCAGATGGACACCATCCGTCTTGGTAAGCGCACCGATAATCGCAACCCAATGATCAAAGACTTCGTGCCACTTGCACGTCTTGAAGACATCGTGTGGGGAGCATGGGATCCGTTTCCGGATGACGCTTATGTAGCAGCAACCCGCGCAGGCGTATTGGAAAGCGGCAAGCACCTGGAAGCAATTTCAGACACGTTGCGCGCTATTCGCCCAATGAAAGCAGCATTTGAGCGCAACTATGTAAAGAACATCGACGCCGACAACATCATGGGCAAGATCTCGAAGCGTGAAATGTTGAATGCGATTCGCGCAGACATCAACAAGTTCCGTGATGAGAAGAAGGTTGATCGCGTCGTCATGATTTGGTGCGCAAGTACCGAAATCTTTATTGAGCCAGGACCACAACACCAGAACATCGAGTCGTTCGAAAAAGCCATTGATGCCAATGACCCAATGATCGCGCCGAGCATGTTGTACGCCTACGCAGCAATTTTGGAAGGCGTTCCATTTGCAAACGGCGCACCAAACTTGGCAGTTGACACTCCGGTGTTGCGTCAACTTGCTACCGAGCGCAAGGTTGCTATTTCGGGCAAAGACTTCAAGACGGGTCAGACCCTCATGAAGACCGTGCTTGCACCAATGTTGAAGGCTCGCGTACTTGGTTTGTCGGGTTGGTACTCCACCAACATTCTTGGCAACCGTGACGGCGAAGTACTTGACGATCCGGACAACTTCAAGACCAAAGAAGAGTCGAAGTTGGGTGTGCTCGAAGACATCTTGCAGCCAAGCCTGTTCCCAGAGTTGTACGGCAACGTGTTCCACTCAGTGAAGATCAACTATTACCCACCACGTGGTGACAACAAAGAAGGCTGGGACAACATCGACATCTTCGGATGGTTGGGTTACCCAATGCAGATCAAGGTCAACTTCTTGTGTCGTGACAGCATCCTTGCTGCCCCACTTGCGCTCGACCTTGTGTTGTTCATGGACTTGGCGCAACGCGCTGGCCTTGGTGGCATTCAAGAGTGGCTGTCGTTCTATTACAAGAGCCCACAGGTTGCACCCGGACTTCACCCAGAACACGACTTGTTCGTTCAGCTTGCAAAGTTGAAGAACACGTTGCGTTGGATGATGAACGAAGACCAGATCACACACTTGGGTCGCGAGTATTACGACGAGGCCTAATCAACTTTCCGCAGTTATTGCGGGGGTTGTCGATGTTGCTGCTGTCGTCGTGTTCGTTGCCATTGGGCGACGCAATCACGACGAAGGCACAGCCATTTCTGGTGTGCTCGGCGTAGCCGCGCCGTTCCTTATTGCCCTAGGCGTTTCGTGGATCGGATTGCGCACGTGGCGCGAACCGTTTAATCGTGCATCATTTGTGGCTACGTGGGTCATCACCGTGTTTGTCGGTCTGTTGCTGCGACGACTCGTCTTTGATCGCGGTATTGCAACACCGTTCATCATCGTTGCCATCATCACGCTTGGCGTGCTACTTGGCGTTGGCCGCAAACTTTCGCGAAAGCTAAGCGCAAAAACTAGCTAATCAAGTTAGTGATTGCGCCGGTCTCGGCACCTTGCACCAACTTGGCATACTTACCCAACACACCACTGGTGTAACGCGGTGGATTTGGCTTCCAACCCTTGCGACGATTTGCAAGTTCGTCATCGCTGACCAACAGGTTCAAACTCTTGGTATGCACATCGATGCGAATGCGATCGCCATTCTTCACGAACGCAATCGGACCGCCATCGGTTGCTTCTGGTGCAACGTGACCAATGCAGAACCCCCACGTGCCACCGCTGAATCGACCATCGGTAATCAGCGCGCAGTCTGAACCGCGTCCAGCACCCTTCAACGCTCCAGTAATTGCGAGCATCTCGCGCATACCTGGGCCACCCTTTGGTCCTTCGTAACGAATGACAATGACGGTTCCTGGTTGAATTTCACCAGCTAGCACGGCAGCCATAGCGCCATCTTCGCCGTCGTATACGCGTGCTTCGCCTTCGAACAACATTTGATCTTTGGTAAGACCGGCAACTTTTACTACCGAACCCTTTGGCGCAAGCGAGCCGGTGAGAATGTTGATTCCGCCTTCTGCGTGAATTGGATCGGACAGTGGATGCACCACATCTCCATCTGGAGCAGGCGGATTTATTTCTGCCAAGTTCTCGGCCATAGTTTTTCCGGTACATGTCATGACATCGCCATGCAACAAACCTGCATCAAGCAAATGCTTCAACACCACAGGCACACCGCCAATGCGATCAATATCGGTCATGTGATACTTGCCGCCTGGTTTCGTGTCGGCAATGTGCGGAACTTTTGCTGCAATGCGGTTGAAGTCGTCAAGATCAATATCAACTTGTGCTTCGTTGGCAATTGCCAAAAGATGCAACACCGCATTCGTGCTTCCACCAAGTGCGTTCACCATGGCAATGGCGTTTTCGAATGCCTTCTTCGTCATAATGTCGCGCGCGTAGATGCCCTTCTTTGCAAGGTTCATCACGGCAGCACCTGCTCGCTCTGCATCGCTTTCTCGACGCTTGTCGATTGCTGGTGGCGATGCTGTGCCAGGAAGGCTCATACCAAGTGCTTCAGCAATGGAACTCATGGTGTTTGCAGTAAACATTCCGCCGCACGCACCTTCACCTGGGCATGCTGCGCGTTCAATTTCGCCAAGTTCTTCTTGCGACATGGTGCCAGCGGCGCATGCGCCAATGGCTTCAAACACCGTGGTGATGTCAATGTTTTTGCCGTTATGCACACCAGGCATTGTTGATCCGTTGTACACAAACACGCTTGGCAAATTCAATCGCGCTGCTGCCATGAGCATTCCTGGAATGCTCTTGTCGCAACCTGCAAGACCAACGAAACCATCAAAGCGTTCTGCGTGCACAACAGTTTCCACGCTGTCGGTAATGACTTCGCGACTGACCAAACTTGCGCGCATTCCTTCGTGACCCATGCTGATTCCGTCGCTCACCGTGATGGTGCCGAATTCGAGCGCTACTCCACCGTTTTCGCGCACACCTTTTTTCGCGCTGTCGGCAAGACGGCGCAACGATGCGTTGCACGGCGTGACTTCGTTCCACGACGAGGCGATACCAATTTGTGGCTTCTGCCAGTCGTCATCGGTTAAGCCCACTGCGCGCAACATTGCACGCGCTGCAGCTTTTTGATTTCCGTCGGTTACGTCGCGACTGCGCGGCTTGACGTCTACTGGGGTTTCAGTTGGCTTTGTCATTAGCCCCAAGGCTACTTGCGCAACTTATGCGGCTGACTTCACTGGCTTTCGGAAGAAATACAGCGTTGGCACCAGGAACACGAAATAGGTGATGACACGAATGTTTTCGGCTACGGAACTCCAACCGAAGAAACCCTTCATGAAGTCATAGAACGTGCCCGATGCCCACATTCCATTTTTGATATCCCACGCCGGCTGAACGAACCAGCCATTTTCCCAACCAATGAGCTCGCGATATTCGTGTACTGCTTTACCGGCCAAGCCTGCAGCAAACAAAATAAGCAGAACTGCTGTGACATTGAAGAACTTCTTGAGATCAATTTTGCGTCCACCGGCAAAAATTGCGACACCAAGTCCAACCGAAGCCACAAGGCCAACTAAACCGCCAATAACAACAGACGCACCTGACGCAGACGTGGTTTCTGCACTGAGCAAAAACAACACTGTTTCAAGGCCTTCTCGCACGACTGCAACAAATGCAATGGTGAACAACGCAGTCTTTGCCGACTTGTCTACTTTTGCTCGAAGTTCTGCGCTTAACATTTGTGAGTTCTTGCGCATCCAGAAAATCATTTGCGTCAACACTGCAGCAGCAACGAGCGCAATAGTTCCTTCAACCGCCATTTCAACCTTGCCGTTTAAGCCGCTGACTGCAAGATAGATAGCCGTGCCAACAACCAAACATGCAAGTGCTGCGGAAGCAGTACCAATCCATACATAACGCGCGTCTTGTTTGCGATTGGTCTTGCTCAAATAGGTGAGCAAGATGGCGACGATTAACGAGGCTTCGAGGCCTTCGCGCAAGGTGATGAGGAAACTTGAACCCATAAGGAGATGTTAGGTATACCTAACAGATGTTGCAAGTCGTGCCATGAAAGGCTTACTTTGCACGGCGAGCTTGCAAAATGGCAGTGACTACTTTGCCGTCGGCCTTGCCTTGGGACACTTTCATGATGGCACCGACAAGCGCGCCCATGGCTTTTTCTTCGCCAGCGCAATACTTCGCCCAAGCATCTGCTTGTTGTGCAATTGCTGCATCGACCATTGCTTCAACTGCGCTGGTGTCAAGAGCTTCGAAACCTTTTGCTGCAGCTATGGCAACCGGGTCTCCTCCACCGTTGGCCACCATTTCAGACAAAATCGTTTTTGCTTGCGTTGCAGTAATTTTTGCATCGCGTTCCATTTGCGTGAGCGTTGCAATATCGCTTGCTGCAACTTGTGGAGTTGCGCCTTCTTCCGCGAATGCTTGTTGCACGTACACCAATGCTCGTGCGGCGTCGCCGCCTGCTTGTGCAACGGCAGAAACATAATCGTCTTGGCCGCGCTCAACAATGACGTACACCGATTCGCTCTCCTTGTTCGCGCCAGTCAGCGTTGCAAGTTGTGCACGACGAGCGGCAGGCAACATTGGTAATGATGC
>JBAXBR010000069.1:0-6122 GCA_037141855.1 Actinomycetota bacterium
CAGCCATGGTTTGCTGAACGACTTGCTGCATTGCAAGCCAAAATCAGCAAGAAATAAGGCTTCTAGCCATTCCTTAGTCTTTGGCTTGTTGCCTTCGTCAAGAGGTGTATGTTGGCAGCAGTAAGACCTAGCTAGTGGATTTCGTCAGTGTCAACAGCACAGAAGGCGGGGGAAGCAATGAGCAAGCGTCACGATCACCGGACAACGGTGTTTCCACCCAAGGTGGAACTTCGGGCACACGCCCACAATGAACGTCACCGTGTGAATTCAGAATTGCATGTGGTGGCAAACATGGTGAGCCATGGTGTCGAACCCGAAGATGTGAATGAACCAGGTATCGCTTGGAAAGGGATGCATCATCATGATGCAGAGATTGGCCGCGAGCAATCGCGAGGCCAACAGTTCAAGCACTGGAAAACGAAACAGTGGAAGCGACGCAAAGTTGCACGCAAGCAACGAGTGTTGGAGATCGAGCGTCTACGCGACTTTGCTTAGCAATTCAAAGCCAGGCAGCGGAGAGTTCTACGCGGCGTGTTTGCCATTCTTCGATGGTGAATCCGTAACGCACGTGGTCTTCCCAGATGCCATTTATTTCTAGGAAGCGCTCGGCAATGCCTTCTTCGCGTAGTGCGAGTTTTTCGACAACACGTCGGCTGGCGCCATTGCGCGGAATGATGCACACTTCTACGCGGTGCAGTCGCAGTTCGTCGAATGCAAATTTGGAAAGTAGCAACACCGCTTCGGACATGTAGCTATTGCCGGCCTTTGCTTCGTCTATCCAGTAACCAATAGTGCCGCTTTGCATTGCTCCGCGTACGACGCCGTTTAGGTTGACCTCTCCGGCGAACACGTTGTTCACAAATAAACCGAGGCAGTACGCGTTTCCGGATTGACGCTCTCTGTCGCGCGCTGCGCATCGATTGTTGAACGCATCGCGGCTGATGGCCGGGTCTGGAGACGTGATGAGCGGCATCGGTTCCCATTTGGTGAGCCATTCTCCATTGCGTAAGCGAACTTCGCTCCATGCTTCAAAGTCGGTTGCCACTAGTGGGCGAAGCATGATGCGGCGGCCAAACAAGCGAAGTGGCCCATTGGAAGAAATGATTCCCGCAGGGTGACCGATTGGCCGCGAGTATCCGGTCACGAGAGCCTCAATTCGTCGCGCACTAATCCGTCAAGCAAATTATTCACCGACACCATAATTTCAGGAATTCGCAGCTTGCGCATGACACCTACCAAAACGCAGCACCCGCCAACAATGACATCGGCGCGGTCTGCTGGAAGGCCAGGGTTGAACTTGCGGTTGGCCAGCGTTTCGGTGGCCAGCGTTCTAAACACTTCCTCTACATTTTCGCGTGTCATGCGCGCACCGTGCAGTGCGGTTGCATCAAATTCTTGAAGCCCGATTTCTACTGCAGCAATGGTGACGATGCTGCCTGCAACTCCAACTACTCGCGTGGCACTCAGCACCTCTGGGTGATCGCGAATGAGGTCGTCCATGAAGTCGGTAACGAAACCAATTGCATTCGTGAGTTCCTCCGGACGAGGCGGGTCGTGGGACAAATGGCTTTCGGTTAACACCACTGTGCCGAAAGGAAAACTCACGGCATGTTGCAATGTTGTTTCGCCGATCATGATTTCGGTACTGCCGCCGCCAATATCGATGACAAGCGTGATGCCCTCGTGTGCGGGTAAGTGCGACAGTGCGCCTGAATAGGCAAGGCGTCCTTCTTCGGTGCCCGCGATGATGAGCGGGCGAGTGCCAAGAACCGCTTCGGCTTGATCGAGAAATGTTGAAGCATTTGTTGCTCGACGACAAGCTTCGGTTGCCGTAACGCGAACTGCCCCAACTCCATGCTGCGCAATGAGGTCTGCGTAGTGCTGGAGACGCGCAATGGTTCGCCCAATCGCATCTTCGTTGAGCATGTTGTCGTGCACAACTCCGCGACCCAAACCTGTGACGTGTACTTCGCGCACAATGTCGTTGCCTTGCGCATCGGCAATGAGCAGGTTGGTGGAATTAGTGCCAATGTCGATTGCGGCAACAGGCTTCGCGGTTGCGCGAACGTATGAACTACGACTGACGCCAAGCTTTTCAGCAACCCAATCGCCAACGGGATCGTTGCCGCCTGCAAGCCACCATCCGAAATGCGCATGCAAGCACTTCACGCCAATGCGTGTGCCGGCCACGCCGCCAAATGGGCGTGGGCCAGTGTGGTCTGCAGGAATGAGTGCGTCGCGCTCGGCTGCGTAGCGATCGTGTGCTGCTGCAATAAGTGCTGCATCAAGTTCGGCTTCAACTTGGTTCACCGCGCCGGTTGCTTCAAGGCGACCAATCAGTACGTTCTCACGCGCACCACACAGCCAGTACAAGGTTGGCATGGGTGTTCCATCGGGAAGTAACGGCTGATTGCGCAACACCACGGGGTCGCCGTCCTGCGCGCGAACAACTACTTCAAACTTGCCTTGCGGAACTCGACCGAGTAATTCGGTGATGCGCGCGATGTCTTCTGCGCTTGGTGCGTTAGAAGAGTTTGACAAGTACAACTACCAACACGGCAATGCCAATGAGGGCGGGAATTGCGCGCTTTGCAATGGTGGATCCTGCAGTATCGAGCAAGTTGAGCGGCGCAACTTCTGGTCCATCAATTTTGCGAATGGTTGGCTGCTCGCTTTGTGCTTGCGCTTCTGAAGTTGCAGGAGCTGGAGTACTTGGTGCAGGTGCTGCAGAAATAAGTTGGTTCAGGTTTTCGGAAAACTGCGCGAGCAATTTGTCGCTCACATCGGCAAGTGCGCCACGACCGAACTGCGCAACTTTTCCAGAAATGGAGAGGTCAGTGTGCACGGTGCACTTTGTTGATGTTGGTGTAACGGATGTGAGTTCGGCTGTGATCACTGCCGAGGCGTTGCCTTTGCCAGTGGTGTCGCGGCCCTCTCCCTTTAGTGATGCTTTGTGAGCAACATCATCCCGCGTCATAAAACTTGCTTGTCCTTTGAACTGAGCAAGAATTGGACCAACCTTGATTTTCACTTGACCGCGATAGGTGTCGCCTTCAACTTCGGTGAGCTGTGCACCAGGTAGGCACGGCGCAATGCGCTCTAAGTCGGTGAGAATTGCCCATGCTTCAGCAACAGGAACGTTGACAGTGAATTCGTGGTTGAGATCCATGGTTAATTGCCTCGACTTTCGTGAATAATTTTTGCTACGCGCTCAATATCTTCTTCAAGATCAACATCGATGCCCGAGCCAGTACAGGGTACTTCAGCAACCAGTTCGGGGTGACTGCGGAGCAACGATCGTGCACCTTCATCTCCTGTTTTGGGAACGAGCGCAAAAAATTCTGCGTGCAATTTCACGGGGTTTGCGCGCGCGCCCGAATAGGTGGCAACGGCAAGTGGGGAAGTGGAATGAGCAACTGCAATCCAGGCCGACGGTGGAATGCACGGTTGATCGCCAAGACCGATGACCACGGACTGCAGGCCACGTTCGTTGGCCCACTGCAATGCACGTTGTACCGAACTCGCCATTCCAGTTGCCCACGCCTCGTTATGCAGGTATGTGACTGTCTCAGACGCTTCACGTTGAGGCAGTTCAACAGACCCCCATACGACAGCGACAGGGCCGATATTGGCCGCTAGCGCGCTCTGGAGAGCCCATTCAAAGACGGTTTTACCGGCGACCGAAGTCAACAATTTGTGATGAGCTCCGCCAAACCGAGAACCCCCACCAGCAGCCAACAGCACCACGCCAACTGAGGGGTTTTTGCTGGCTGGAGCGGTCACGACCCCATATTTACAGGCTTTGGTGGGGTACGCCTCTTCGAAACCCTGTATGACCCGAATATTACAGTTCTATGACATAGACTGTTACACAGTTGACATATAGCGAGTTCCCTCGCAAGCACTGCCCCCGAATCCGAATCAACCGCCCCCCGGTTGGTTCGCCTACCAAGGAGCCATTTCATGTCACGCATCCCCAAATTCATTGCTGGTCTGCTCGTATCCCTCAGCCTGTGGGGAGCCTGTTCATCCGGCGCCCACGCCATGCCGATGGGTCCGGTGCAGGAGGCGATCATTCGCAAAGGTGCAGTTCAGGCCCAGCAAGCCGTCGACACCTACGCCAACAAGCGCGACCGCGATTCCTACGACTTGTACCTCGACCTTGCCGACAAACTTGCGGTCGATGTTGCCAACTTTTTAGGAGTTGATGTTGAGCAGTTACAGAGCGCGTGGCGAAATGCTGACGTTGCTCATCAACGAGCGATTATGGCAGGGCTCACACAGATTGGTGTGCCGTACAAAGAAAATGCGACAACAGAATCAGTTGCATTTGACTGCTCAGGTTTCGTGCAGTTTGCATGGTCGAGCGCAGGGTTTGTATTGCCACACGGATCAAATTCGCAATACGCCTACTCACGCCGCGTCACCTTTAAAAATGCTCAAGCAGGAGACATCATGTGGCGTCCGGGTCATGTGTCGATGTACCTCGGTGTCGATGGCGCAATTTTGCAAACAGCACGAACAGGTCGCAGCGTCGAATTGCACAACATGGATTCGCGAATCCTTGGTTGGACTCGGTTCGCAGATCCGGCTGCGTAGTAATTATTTGTGAATTGGTCCGTCGCCATCGCGAAGCGATGGTGCGCCTCGACCAGTACGGCGCGCAATAATTTCTCCACAAATGGAGATAGCCGTTTCTTCTGGCGTGCGTGCGCCAATGTCGAGTCCAATAGGAGACATCAGTCGGAGAAGTTGTTCGTCGGTGACACCAGCTTCGACTAATCGCTCCACACGCTTGGCATGAGTTTTGCGGCTGCCCATTACTCCGATGTAACCAACGTTGGTGGCAAGTGCACCGACAACTGCTGGAACATCAAATTTTGGATCGTGAGTCAGAATGCACACGGCATCGCGTTGCGTAAGTTGCGCGCCGCGTTCTGCAAACAGTGGCGCCGGCCACGTAACCAACACTTCGTCGGCCATAGGGAAGCGGCGCTTTGTGGCAAACACTTCGCGCGCATCGCACACCAACACGTGATAACCCAACACTTTGGCAACGCGGGCGAGAGCGGAAGTGAAATCAACTGCGCCAAAAATAACCATGGTTGGTGGTGGAGAAAATGCGTCGATGAATACGCGAACAGTTGGTGTGTTCACTAAATCTTCTGGAGTTGTTTGACCCTCTGGCCCGTAGTGGCGAACGCTGGTTCTGCCAGCTTCAAGTTCGCCTTGCGTGTCGCGTGCAACCACCCTGTCGAGCTCTGCGTTGCCCAATGTTCCTTGGGCGGCATCATCTGGAGTAACGAGCAGCATTGCACCAATGTTTGGTCCATCAATCACCGTTGCAAGTGCAACTGGCTTATTGGCACGCGTGCGCTCTGAAAAAAGTTGGTACAGCGACATGATCAATTACCAGGTGAGCGGCTGAATGAACAGGTGAATAATTCCGCCACAGGTGAGCCCAACAGCAAATGCTTCGTCATCTGAATAACCAAACTTCACCAACTTCGGTTGCTTGTCGCCATTCAAGATTGCAAGTGCTTCAGCAACCACTGCGCCTTCAACGCACCCACCACTGACCGAACCGATCACTTCGCCGTCTTCATTGACAGCCATTGCTGCACCAGGATCGCGCGGCCCTGAACCTTCAATGTCGACAACGCGTGCAAGAGCAATCTGTTTGCCCTGCGCCTTCCAGCGGTCGATGTCGTTCAGCAGTTCGCGCATAGTTCCAGTCAATCGGCAGAAATGACGCGTGTGAGGTGTTCCATGGCATCAAGTGAATGGCCTTCAACGAATTCATCAATGTAGGGAAGTGCTGCAGCCATGCCCTTGGCCAGTGGCGCATAGCCAGGCGTAACTTTTAAGGGGTTTACCCAAATGAGTTTGTGCGACACCCGCTGTAGTCGCTTCATTTGTTCGCCCAATATTTCTGGGTTGCCTCTATCCCAACCATCCGACAACACGATGACGATTGCGCCACGCGCCATTCCGCGCACTCCCCAGGTGTCGTTGAACTTGCGCAGGCTTTCTCCCAGCCGTGTTCCTCCACTCCAGTCGGGCACTTGCTCTGCCGCACGCTTAATTGCCTTGTCCGGGTCGCGGCTGCGCAATTCTTTAGT
>JBAXBR010000070.1:0-5963 GCA_037141855.1 Actinomycetota bacterium
CTCCGACTACTACGCCTCCGACTACTACGCCTCCGACTACTACGCCTCCGACTACGGCTGCGCCAACGACAACTTCAACGACACTTGCCACGGAATCGGTAACAACTACAACGGCCAAAGCTCCAGCTGCAAATTCAACATCTACTACTTCAAATACGGCAGCGCCTTTGGTAGCTACACCAACAACGGTTGCACCTGCTTTGCCGATTGTGTTGCCAACGCGTGGGTCCGCTGTAACAATCTTCAAAACACGTGTATCGGCTCGAGTGTTCTTTGCTCTGCGTTCCTCGGTGCTCACTACGCAAGCAAAACACACTCTTGCATTCGCAGTTTCAAAAATTCCAAATAATGGCACGTTGGAAATTGAAATCACGGGTTCAGTTCAAGATTCATCGAACACGAGCAACATCGTTCCACTGTCCACTCGCAGAGCAAATGCGGTAAAGCAGTACTTGGGAACCTTGCATGTTCAGGGGAAATATCTCATCCGCGTTGCCGGCGTAGTTGGCGAAACGTCGAAGGCTCGGCGCGCTGATACGACCGTTATTTACTCCTGAGAATTACGCGCAACTACCTCTTCGGACTCTCTGGCTGCTGCCTTAAAAATTCCTTTACTCATTAACGAAACCTCTGCACGTCGGCGCATGTCGTAAATTGCCGCACGGTCGGCATGAATTGATCCATCTTCTGGTGCAGCCCACCCAGCAAGGTCGGCTAAGTGGCAGGCGAGTCGAAGGTCGCTTTCGGCTACGGCGATAGCGCGTTTCATGAGGACAGATGCGCCTCCAGCAAGTGCTGCAAGTTCTTGTGCAACGACCGCATCGGGTGCCGGCTTCAAGCGCGAAGCAGCACCGTCCCACCAGCCTCCGTACAAGCGCCAAATATTGCGCACTACGAACTCTGGCTCATCGTAAAACGGACGCATGTATGGCTTGTCTAAAACACTTTGTGGAACTTTCACCGTGTGAATGATGGTGTTTAGCGTTTCTCCCGCATTCATCATGTCAATCACTTGCATGACCAGCGACTCAAGGGAGGATGCAATGTCGTCGAGCACCATGGCGATGCGTGCTTTGCCTTCAATTGGCAAACCATGTGCGGGAAGTAGTAGCTCTGGGCCTTGTTCGATCATGCGGCGCAATGCTTGAGCCCATTCCAACGCGTAGCGCTGAACCTTTTGTGGGTTGCCAGCATTTGGGTAATTCCAAATAACGAAGTCACCGGTGAAGATCCATTTCTTTTCGGGAATCCAACCCCACAGGTGGTCGTCGGTCTCGCCACGTGCATGATGAAATTCCACCTGTGTTCCACCGGCATTAATAGTGAGTTGTTCGCGGAACGATTCGTCTGTTCGCATGGTGGCTCGAGGCAAGAACCGTTGCAGGTTCTCGCCAATGTTGAGCCCCATTTCCGAACGAGTTCCACCGAATTGGCGTTGATTAATTGCCACGTTCCAACCATTCGTGGTGTTGTAGCGGTCTATACGGACATCCACGTTTTCATGTCCAATGACATGAGGTTTTGGTGCGCCAGATTTCTCTGCATCTTTGGCGAAGGCGAAACTTCCGCCCACATGGTCGGCGTGTCCATGTGTGTATACCAATGTGCTGATGGGGGATTTTCTCCATGTACGAATGGAGTCAACGACTGCGATTCCGCTTCCCGCGCCAGATGCGTCGAAGCACATCAGCCCATCTCCCGTGTCCCACACCACACTATGGCTAAAGCTTTCGACGATGGCCAAGTTGTCAGCGAGTTCGGTGATGTCATTGGTGACCCTGTTGAGGGGCTGGTCGACGACCCCCGAGTCGATAACTTTGGTGGACAGTTCAATCGGGTGCATGATTGCACCTTATTGCAAAGAGAAGCCTATTTTTTGGCTGAAGGTTCTTTCGGTAAGCCAAGCACTCGTTCACCAAGAATATTGCGCATCACGTTAGATGTTCCGCCCATGATGGTGTATCCCGAAGCGTATGCGAGTCCTTGGGTCACTTCGTCCCACAGCATTGCTTCAGCACCAAGAACCGAAAATACGAAGTTGGCAATTATGGTTTCTAATTCAGTGCAGAAACATTTTGTTGCAGCAGAGAAGCCCGCTGGTGCTTGCCTCAGTGTTTCGCGAATCACCAAAATGCGTCCGACTCGGTATCCAATTTCGATATTGGCGATTTCTTGACGCACTAGTGCGTCGGAGGTGTCGGCTTTCTTGAGTGCCATGTCGTACAGAGCCTTGTTTGAAACTAGGCGATCTATGCCACCGCGTTCGTGCTCAAGCTGGCGCATGGTTTGCGCAAATGCTCCACCTTGTTGACCAACAAGATTGTCTTTTGGAACGCGTACATCGGTATAAAACACTTCGCAAAAGTGACGATTAGTCGTCATGTCCTGAATTGGGCGAACATCAATGCCGGGCGTGTTCATTGGCACGATGATTTCGCTGATGCCAGCATGCGGCGCGCCGTCATTGCTGGTTCTGCAAATGAGATAGCAATAGTCGGCAACCTCGCCGAAACTTGTCCAGATCTTCTGGCCATTAATGACCCACTCGTCGCCATCTAGCTGAGCAAACGTTTTTAATGATGCAAGGTCACTACCAGCGTTTGGTTCGCTCATGCCTATGCACCATGTTGTTTTGCCGGCGAGCATGTCGGGAAGAAACGCATCTTGTTGCGCCTTTGTTCCGTAGGCAATCAGTGCTGGCCCCATTTGTCGATCGGCAAACCACGAAGCCGCAATTGGCGCTCCAGCAGAAATCATTTCCTCCGCAACGATCAAGCGTTCAATACCTGGCCTTCCGCCACCGCCAAATTCAGTTGGCCACGTCATTCCGATCCAGCCAAGAGCAGCAAGTTCTTGAGAGAACTCTTTCGAGTATCCATTCATCCACGTGTCGTTGAAACGCCCGTAACGGGCAACTGCATCCTGGGCAACGGTTCGCGCTTTGTTACGAAGCTCTTTGTGCTCTGGCGACCAGTGAAAATCCACAGACAAATGGTACGGGGTAGAGGCAGCGTGGATCGTGGCGAGCCTTGGAATTGGCTTGTGGGCTAATGTGTACAAGTCAGATACAAGTTGGTCAAACGCAGCATCGGAGCTCAGCAATGGCAACCAAAATCAAAGTCGTAAACCCAGTAGTCGAACTCGATGGCGATGAGATGACTCGCATCATGTGGCAGTTCATTAAGGACCGACTCATTTTGCCGTACCTCGATATCAATCTTGAGTACTACGACCTGAGCATCGAAAATCGCGACGCTACTAACGACCAGGTAACCATCGACTCGGCACATGCCATTTTGAAGCACGGTGTTGGTGTGAAGTGCGCAACCATTACACCGGACGAAGCCCGTGTTAAGGAATTCAATTTGAAGCAAATGTGGAAGTCACCGAACGGCACTATTCGCAACATCTTGGATGGTGTGGTATTCCGCGAACCGATTATTTGCAACAACATTCCGAAACTGGTTCCAGGTTGGACCAAGCCAATAGTGATCGGGCGTCATGCGCACGGCGATCAATACAAGGCAACAGATTTCTTGGTGCCGGGCGAGGGAACAGTCACGATGACTTATGTTCCAAAAGACGGAAGCAAGCCAATCGAAATGAAGGTTGCCGACTTCACTGGTTCTGGCGTGGTGATGGGTATGTATAACTTCGACGAGTCAATTCGCAATTTCGCACGTGCAACCATGAACTATTCGTTACAGCGTAATTATCCATTGTTCCTCAGCACGAAGAACACCATCTTGAAGGCATACGACGGACGCTTCAAAGACTTGTTTGAGGAAGTATTCAATGCTGAGTTTAAGGAGCAGTTCGATAAACAAGGTCTCACCTACGAGCACCGACTGATTGATGACATGGTTGCGTGCATGTTGCGCTGGGAAGGCGGTTACGTGTGGGCATGCAAGAACTACGACGGTGACGTGCAGTCCGACATTGTCGCGCAAGGATTCGGTTCGCTCGGCTTGATGACATCGGTACTTGCTACGCCAGATGGGCGAGTGTTGGAGTCAGAAGCTGCGCACGGAACGGTGACACGCCACTATCGCGATCATCAAGCGGGGAAGAAGACGTCAACCAACCCAATCGCATCTATCTATGCCTGGACACGTGGGCTTGAGCACCGCGGAAAGCTCGACAACACGCCAATGCTCATCGACTTTGCCCGCAAAGTGGAGCAGGTGTGCGTGGAGGCGGTTGAAGGTGGCGAGATGACAAAGGACCTGTCGTTGCTTGTGGGTGGCGAAAAGGCACCATGGCAGACCACAGAGCAATATCTCGAAACCTTGGATCGCCGTTTACAAGAAAAGATGGCTAATTAGAGCCTTTCTTGCATGTTTCTTACCCAGGTAGGGGACACTGTTGCAATGACAAAGCGAACACCCAAAGCCCGAGTCTTGGGTGAGCCAGAGAAAAGCCGATTACTCGACACCGACGTTGGTGCTTTTTTAGCCTTTCTTACCGTCGTGGTTGTAGGTATTTGGGCTCACCATGGCGGCTTCAACAATCTTGGGCTGTCGGCGACAAACACTGCAACCTCACTCGACCAAATCACGGGTTTACTTGCTAGTGAGTCGGGAATTCTTGGCCTCATACTCATCACACGCACTCCGATGTTGGAGCGTCGATACGGACTCGACCGAATGTTTAACTGGCATCGAGTCCTCGGTGTTTCCCTGTCGATCTTTTTGTTACTGCATGTGGTGTTCAGCGTGTGGGCATGGTCAACGCCGGGTGGTTTGTTCGCAGCAGTGAAGTCACTCACTGGCGGTGAGTCATACATGGCGATGGCAACAGTTGGTGCAGTACTTGTTGGGGTAGTGACCATCAGTTCGCTTCGGTCAATTCGAAATTCAATGACATACGAGACGTGGTATTTCATCCATCTCATCGCGTACATCGGTTTAGCTATTTCTTTCTCACATCAGATCACTCTTGGCGCAGACTTTTCAAATGACAAGTTGGCACGTTGGAGCTGGATCGGGCTGCACGTCGTGGTGGTGTTGTGGATCATTTGGTCGCGTTGGCGAACATTGATCCTGTCAATTCTTCATCCGTACAAAGTCACTGCGGTCGCGCACCCAGCAGATGGGTTGGTTGCAGTCACATTGAATAGCCCTGTGATCTCACGTCATCGTGCGCATGCTGGCCAGTTCTACATGTTGCGACAATTGATGCCTGGTCGCTGGTGGAAAACCAACCCGTTTTCGTTGTCGTCTGTGCCGAGTAGTGCAGGCCTGCGCTTCACCATCAAGTCTCGTGGTGAATCGAGCGATGCAATGACAAAGATAAAAGTTGGAACCAAAGTTGCGATTGAAGGTCCGTACGGCGTGTGCACTCCAGAAATAATCGGCGACGAACCAGTGCTGATGGTCGCGGGTGGAGTGGGAATTGGACCAATTGTCTCGCTAGCTGAAAACCTCTCACCGCACCACAAACCAATCATTGTGTATCGCGCTCGAACGCAAAAAGAGATGGTGCACGTTGAAGAGATTGATGCGCTGATGAAAAAGCTTGGTGGTCAACTATTCACCGTCATCGGTCCACGCGCTGCACTGAAGGTGAGCGATCCGTTCGCCGCAGACGTGCTTCGCAAGAGTGTTCCCGATATTGCTGAACGAGTAGTCATCGTTGCAGGACCAGAAACTCTTATTAAAGCGGTTCAAAAAGGTGCGCGCAAGGCAGGCGTTCCAACAGATCGAATTCACGCCGAAAGAGCATGGTGGTAAATCATGGTGAGTAAAAAAGACAAACATCAAAGTGGTCAGCATTCGTTGCTCCGACAAATGTTTCCTGCAGTCGCGCTATCAGCGTTAGGAATTGGTTTTGTTTCACAACTAGATCACCCTGCAAGTCAGCTTGCAGGAGGTGGGCTAACACTTGGCGGGGTTACGGACACAACTGTCGTTGACCCAGCAACGGGTGCTCCAGCACCCCAAGCAACACCTGCACCTGCTGCC
>JBAXBR010000071.1:0-5912 GCA_037141855.1 Actinomycetota bacterium
TTGGGACGCGTGCAAAACGTGCTGCCAGGTATGGAAGCCGCATTCGTCGACATCGGCACACAGAAAAATGCTGTGCTGTATCGCGGCGATGTGCAGTTCGATAAAGACGACGTAGTGGAGCAAGGTCCAGACCCGCGCATTGAGCAAGTGTTGAAGTCGCGTCAAATGATTTTGTGCCAAGTGACGAAGAATCCAATCGCTGCCAAGGGCGGTCGATTAACGCAAGAAGTGTCGTTGCCTGGTCGCTTTGTTGTGCTCATTCCCGATTCGCGCACCTACGGAATTTCGAAGCGTTTGCCAGAAGGCGAGCGTCGCCGGTTGCGCGGCATTCTCGATCGCATTAAGCCAGAGCAACACGGAATTATCGTGCGCACAGCAGCAGAGAACGCAACTGAGCACGAACTCACCACCGACCTCACTCGTTTGATTGAGCAGTGGAACGAAATTCGTGCCAAGGCAGAGAAGGCAACTTCACCTACGTTGTTGTATCGCGAGCCACCGCTTGCTGTTCGCGTGATTCGCGAAGAGTTCAGCAGTGACTATCGCGGAATCGTCATTGACGATGCTGCACTGTACGAAGAAGTGCGCGACTACATCGGTGCATTCAACCCCGAATTCGCCGATCGCATCGAACTGTACGACGCCGAAAAAGAAGGCCTCCCGTTGTTCGAACAGCATCGCGTGCACGAACAGTTGCGTAAAGCACTCGATCGCAAAGTGTGGTTGCCTTCAGGCGGCTCGCTCATCATCGAGCACACCGAAGCGCTCACCGTGATCGACGTGAACACCGGCAAAAACGTCGGCAAGTCCAACCTTGAAGAAACCGTGTTCCATAACAACCTTGAAGCAGCGGACGAAATTGCACGTCAACTGCGGTTGCGCGACATCGGCGGAATCATCGTGATCGACTTCATCGACATGGAAATTCGCGAGAATCGCCGCAAGGTACTTGAATCATTTAAAGATGCTCTGTCACGTGACAAAACACGCACGCAGGTGTTTGAAATTTCCGAGCTGGGCTTGGTGGAAATGACCCGAAAGCGCATTGGTGAGGGGTTGTTGACCAACTTCGCCGATCCGTGTGTGACCTGCGAAGGTCGCGGGGTCATGATCGACCTGTCAATGTTGGATTGAGTTATTCAGAGTTGGGAAGCCCGATAGTTCAGGGGTAGAGTAGGAGATCGTTATGTACGCAGTAATCGCAACCGGAGGAAAGCAGGAGAAAGTTGCACAGGGCCAGCAGGTCCATGTGGAGCTTCTCAATGCAGCAGATGGCGCTGAGGTGAAATTCACCCCGGTGCTCCTCGTGGACGGCGCAACCGTGTTGTCTACTCCTGGTGAATTGGCCAAGGCAATCGTGACTGCAAAAATCGTTGGTAAAGCAGCCGGCCCAAAGATCGACGGCTTCACCTACAAGCGCCGCACTAACCAGCGCCGTCGCTTCGGACATCGTCAAAAGTATTCGGTGATTGAAATCACCAGCATTGCGAAAGGCTGAATCATGTCAAAGACCAAGGGTGGCGGTTCTACACGAAACGGTCGCGATTCAAACGCGCAACGACTTGGAGTCAAAGTATTTGACGGCACCAAGATCACCGCAGGAACAATTCTCATTCGTCAGCGTGGCACCAAAGTGCACCCTGGCAAAAACGTTGGCATTGGCAAAGACGACACCTTGTTCGCTCTTGCACACGGCAGCGTGAAGTTTGGCGAACGTCGTGGCCGCAAGGTTGTTGACGTTCTTCCAGCTGTCTAAGCCTCAGGCTTATTGACTAGCAATTCGTTTCAGCAGAGGAACGAAGTCTGCAAACTTTCCTGAAATAACATTTTCAACTTTTGCGAGGTCATCCCATTTGCGGATATTGACCGCATCTTCGAAATATTCACTTTTTGAAAACTCTGCCGATTCGTTAGCGCTCATCGGCCCACCTTGCAACTCGAGGCTTCTTTGCGAACCCTCTGAAAGCTCGGCTTCGTACGAAGGAATAACCGAACACAGGTATCGCTTGGCCTGAACGTGCAACGCAATTGGTTGAGTTACGTTCGGCCCGAAGGTTGACGACAAGAAATTTGCTCCTAAATTTTCATGCAGATCGTCGAACGAGAAATCTGCCTTTCCTTTATTGCTTTGCAACTGGAGCAGATGGCCAACATCGTGCAGTAGTGCAGCGGCAACCAATTCATCTGTCGCATCAGCCTGTTGTGCAAGCAGCGCACATTGTAAAGCATGTTCAGTTTGTGAAATATTTTCGTCGTATTTTTTCGACACCGAATGTTCCAAAGAGCGCAATAAGTTCATCAATCATTCGTGACTGGCTTCCCTCGAAAATCATTAATCAATGAGACCTTAATTTTCCCTCCATCGATTGCGGACTCTTTAAATTCTGCAATTTTTTGCGCGTAATACCGCTCGCGAAGGTCGCCTTCTGAAAGCGCATTGTATGTGGGGTAAATTGCACGTCGATCAAAAGGCGAGAGATTATCGCCGCTGCGATGTGGCGTTTTTGAATGGAACCAAAGTGTTTGACCGGCTTGTAATTCAGCAAATTCCCATTTAAGTTCATTGACTTTTTCGGACAAGATGCAACCATCGACATTCATTGGGAGTATTTCTTGATGTGCGCCAGATACAACTTCGAGGCATCCATTGCGAATGTTCGCGTCATCAACTGCAACCATGCATGAAATGTGCGTATCTATGAACCGATACGCAGGTGCGTCTTGGTGCGGCGAATAACCGGCACCTCCAGCCAATTTATAATTAATTTTTTCCTTGTAAAGAACAGCTTTTTCACCAAGTAGTGCGCTTGCGGTTTCCAGCATGTGACCTGATGTGAGCAGATCATGGAGCCCTTGATGAAATGTCGTGAAATATTCAGTTCTGCACAACTTCGGACCGAATTCGGTCATCTCTCGATAATGGAGCCAAGATCCGCCATCAGGCCATTTCGAAACTTCTGTAACCCAGGACTGCAGATTTCGCGTTTGATTATTGTCTAAAGAATTGGTGACTAACCAACCATTGGTTTTAAAAAATGAAATCTGCTCAGGTTCCAGGATCAGCTGGTGGGTCGACATGAATATATGTTATTTCAAAATGAAATGTTCATAGTTGTGAAGTTGATAATTGGCTTAAATTTTGCGTTTCGGTATTCCTGATTTAATCGGCTATTCACCTGCGTGAGATTGACTATCGGCATGTCAAAACACATGAAAGTTACAAAGAGAGTACAAATCGCGCTTGGATTTGCAACTGCAGGCATTTTGCTTGGAGCTTGTGGATCAACAACCGCTTCGACTGAAAGCACAGATGCAGCAGTTGTATCTGATTGCCCAACTTCGGACATTGTTGATGCAGCCAAAACCGAAGGTCAAGTAAACCTCATCACGTTGCCGGATACATGGGCAAACTACAAGGGCATTTTGCAGTCGTACCGAGATAAGTACGGCATCGCGAACCCAGTTGCGAACCCAGATGGATCATCAGCGGACGAACTTACTGCCGTTGAAACATTGGCTGGTCAGCCAGACATGCCAGACGCAGTAGACGTGTCACCTGCATTCGCTCAAGAGTTTGCGACCAAAGGACATTGGGAGCCATATCAGCCTTGCCTGTGGGACGAAATCCCAACGACACTCAAGGATCCAAATGGAAATTGGGTGGCTGCTTACTACGGCCTCATGGCAATTGGTGCTAACACAACGGTTGTAAAAGAAGTGCCAACTTCATTTGCTGAATTGAAGGATCCGAAGTACAAGGGTCTTGTTGCAATCAATGGAGATCCACGTGAATCTGGAGCAGCATTTGCTGCGGTGATGGCAGCTTCAGTTGCAAACGGTGGATCGTTTGACGACATTCTTCCTGGAATCCAGTACTTCGCAGACCTAAAGAAGAGTGGAAATCTCTCGGCTTCTGACGTGACTGCAGCTTCAGTAATCTCTGGTGAAACACCTTTGGTTCTTGACTGGACATACAACTACCCAGGTCTTGCACCAACACTTGCCGATAACGGAATTACCTTCCAAGTAAAAGTACCAACTGATGGTGTCTATGGCGGTTTTTACGCACAAGGCGTAGTGAAAAACAGCCCACACCAGAATGCGGCAAAGCTCTGGATTAGCCACCTCATTTCTGATGAAGGAGCACTTGGCTACATCGTTGGTGGAGCAATTCCGGCACGATTCGATGCTTTAGTTGCAGCAGGAAAAGTAACTCCAGAAATGATGGCAAATCTTCCAGATCCTGCGTTGTTGAAGAACATTGCGTTCCCATCAGCAGACCAAGTTGCAAAAGCGAAAGAAGTTCTCGCAGCGCAATGGGGTCCAATGGTGGCAGGAAAATAGAAAAATTCTCTCCCCCGAGAAAACAACCGTGAATCAAACGGTTAGGTCTGAAAGGGACCCGCTTAATAGGCGGGTCCCTTTTGGCATGTTTCAGCAGACCAAAAGTTGGTTGGGTCTAACGCCGTTCACGCTCTTTGTTGCAATCTTTTTGCTATGGCCAACGTTGAGTGTTTTTCGATCTGCGCTGCAGCCGGTTGAAGGTTCCAGTAAGCCAGCAATGCTTGAAGCAATTTCAGGGCAGTATCTCAGTGCAATTTTGTACAGCGTGAGGTTGTCTGCAATCACGGCTGGTCTGGGAGCTGTGATCGGAACGCTTGTGGCAATTAGTGCAGTCTCTCTTAATCAACTAAAAGGTTTACGCAATGCGCTCGTTGGATATTCGGCGGTTGCAGCAAATTTAGGAGGAATTCCACTTGCTTTTGCATTCGTTGCATCACTTGGAATGCAAGGTTTATATACAAAGTTATTGAGTGTGATTGGAGTCAATCTCACTGACTTAGGGTTCAAGATTTCTGACTTTTCAGGAATCGTGATTGTGTACTTATATTTTCAAATTCCGCTCATGACGCTCGTCATGTTGCCGGCAGTTGATGGACTAAAGGCAACTCTCAAAGAAGCTGCCGCAAGTGTTGGGGCTACACCGCGTCAGTATTGGCGGAGCATTGGAATTCCATTGCTTTCTCCATCGCTGCTTGGCGGATTTCTCTTGCTCTTCGCGAATGCGTTTTCTGCATATGCGACTGCATTCGCGCTGTCAGCAGGAAGTTCAAAACTTGTGTCAGTGCAGATTCGTTTCTATTTGCAAGGCAACACCATTACGGGAAAATCGAACCTTGGATACGCATTAGCTGCGTGGATGATTGTGGTCATGGTGCTTGCTATGTCTGGGTATCTCGGCTTACGTCGTAGATCTGAGAGATGGCGCAGATGATTCGTCGCAACCTGTGGTCGAAAATCGTTCTTATCGTTGTGGCAGCTTTCTACGTGCTGCCGATGATTGCTATGGCGCGATTCTCGTTCCAACGAGTGCCCGTAATCAAGCTTGGCTGGTCAACACTTGGAAAGAACTGGACAATTGAATCGCTTGTCAATGCGGTGACAAGTGATCGATTTCGGCAGGCTGCATGGTTGAGTGTTCGCCTGGCCCTACTGAGCGTTGTGCTTGGTCTTCTTGTTTTAATCCCAACGACTGTATATGTGCACGTGATGAAGAGGGGCGCACGGTCGTATGTGGAGTTCCTGTCAATGCTTCCGTATGTTGTTCCGCCGATTGCGCTAGTTGTAGGAATATCTGGAGCAATGAAGGTGGTGGGAACATGGTTTCTGGCGAGTCCATTCAGCCTCGTACCTTTTTATGTGGTGATTTCTTTACCGTTTACCTTTAGATCTTTAGATGTCAGCCTTGGTGCGATCGACTTGAAGACACTGGTTGAGGCATCGCGTTCGCTTGGCGCAAGTTGGTCGCGAACAATTCGATCGGTGATTCTGCCAAATATGAAGGTCGGAATTATCAACGCTTCCTTCCTGTGTTTTGCAACGGTGTTAGGGGAGTTCACGATTGCTTCGCT
>JBAXBR010000072.1:0-5810 GCA_037141855.1 Actinomycetota bacterium
TTTGATGCGGTGGCGGTGTTGCATGCGCAACGAGTGATTGCTCGCACGGCGGTAGCTGCCGAGCAAGGTGTGCAGGTGGGCATGCGCAAACGCGAAGCCCAAGCAACGTGTCCGAATATGCATATCGCGGCGCATAACCCCGAGCGTGATCGGCTCATGTTCGAGTCCGTTGTGCACGCCATTGCCGAGCTTGTTCCACTTGTTGAGGTGAGCATGCCGGGGGTTGTTGTGTTGGCTACGCGTGGCCCTTCGCGTTATGTGGGCGGCGACGACGCGCTGGCACAGCGACTTACGGTCATTGCCGAAACAGCACTGCACAAGTTGGCGCAAGGTCAACGAATTCCATTTGGTGTGGGTATTGCCGATGGCCGGCTGACTGCAATGATCGCCGCGCGCAGTGCTGCATCTGTTGGTGCGCCACGAGTTATTGCGCCGAATGAAAGCGCGCAATGTTTGGCAGTGTTGCCGGTGTCTGTGCTTGCAGACTTCGCCGAAATTGATCGCAATGTGGTGTCGTTATTGCAACGGCTAGGCCTTGCTCACCTCGGCAACATTGCCGAAATTCAACCGTCTATTTTGGTTGGGCGTTTTGGTCCTGTTGGAAATGAAATGCAGCGACTTGCACGCGGTCTCGACAGGCACCCGCCAATTGTTGTTGCGCCTCCACCTGAACGCGCAAGCACACACCGATTTGAGACGCCAGTAGAAGACGTGAATGTAGTTGTGCTTACTGCCCGTGAAACCGCAAATGAGTTACTTACGCACTTGGGTAATCATGGAGCAAGCTGCGTTCAGTTGCATGTTTCGTTGCACACCGATCACGGCGAGCAAAACGATCGCGTGTGGTATCAACCCGAAGGTCTTACTGCCGCTGCCATGGCCGAGCGAGTGCGCTGGCAGATGGAGGCCTGGATAGCCAGCCGCGGGGTTACCAGTGGGGTGGTGCTATTTCGGCTTTCCCCAATAGGGCTAAGGGCTAAAGAGGGTCGCCAGCTGGGTTTATGGGGCGACAGCACCGAAGCCGACGAGTGGGCCGCGCGGGCCATCGAGCGCCTTACCGCCATGCTTGGGGCGGAGTCGGTTCGTGTTCCCGAATGGCGTGGTGGTCGTGACCCTGCCGAAGTATTTGCACTTACGTCTGCTGCGGTTGTCGACGTTGAACGTCGTGCGTTGTCGCAAGTAATAACAGAAACTCGGTGGAACGGTGCGTTGCCAACTCCATCTCCCTCTGTTGTGTACGACGACCCGTTACTAGTACTGGTATGTGATGAACGAGGTGAAGAAGTAACCGTAAGTGGAAGACACGAGTTAAGTGCAGAACCAACTGTTGTGGTGTTGCAACAACGCCGTTACAACGTGTTGTCGTGGGCTGGTCCGTGGCCAGTAGAGGAACGATGGTGGGACACTTCGCGGCAGCGCCGAATGGTGAGAATGCAGTTTGTGGTCAGCCGTAATGACACTGCAACAACGACACGAGCCCTTGTAGTTGCAAGGGAACACGGGCAATGGTGGGTGGTTGCTCGCTATGGATGAATAATTTTCACTCACTCCCGATAGATTTTCCTCGTCATGAATGTGAAGGCAAATACCAAGTCTGATGCACAACTGGTGCAAGAGCTATGTGCACAGTTCAGTGCTGCCATTCCATGCGACGAGCGCGAGCGCGAATCGGTAACAAAATTTCTTGACATTGCACCAACGTTGGTGAAGCCCTTCGACGAATTTTCCGATCCAACACACATCACGGGTTCCGGAATTGTTGTTGGCGATCGTGGCGTAGTTCTGCACCTGCATAAGCGACTCAACATGTGGTTGCAACCAGGTGGACACATTGATGCTGGCGAAACACCAGCAGAGGGAGCCCTCCGCGAAGCGAGGGAAGAAACCGGTCTCGACGTGGCACACCCCGCAACTGGTCCTTGGCTGGTGCACCTGGACGTGCACCCTGGCCCGCGTGGTCACACCCACCTCGACCTGCGCTACCTGATGTACGCACCGGACGCTGAACCTGCCCCAGGCGCCGACGAAAGCCAGGAAGTGCGCTGGTTTGAGTGGGATACAGCAATCGATATGTCTGATGCAGGCCTTGCTGGCTGCCTGCGCGCAGTTCGTCGCCTACTGTAAACACAGTCTAAAAGCGAACATATGTTCGCTACCCTGAGGGCATGGGGAATGTTCCGTATTCGGAGTTGCATTGCCGTTCGAACTTTTCATTTTTGCAAGGTGCATCGCATCCAGAACAATTAGTTGAACAAGCAGTCGCACTTGAGTTGCAATCACTTGCACTTACCGATCGCAACGGGTTGTACGGCATTGTTCGGTTTGCGCAAACTGCTCGCGCACTCGGGTTGCCAACAGTGTTTGGTGCAGAGTTGCAGTGCAGTGTTGGCGAAGCAGTGGGCGACATCGTGGTGATCGCGCGCAACACGCGAGGGTACGCACATTTGTCGAGCGCAATTAGCGCGGGGCAACTTGCTGGCAGTAAAGAGCAACCAGTATTTGGTGTTGAACAACTTGCCGATTTCTCGGTTGGCGACTGGTGGGTGCTTACTGGTGGCCGCAGTGGTGTGGTGGCGCGTGCATTGCATTCGCATGGACCAGCTATGGCAGAACGCCGAGTGCAACAACTTATTTCGGTGTTTGGTCGCGACAGCGTGGTGATGGAAATGTGGGATCACGGCGACCCACTCGACTCTGTGCGCAACGACGAGTTTGCACGCATCGCGTATCGCAACAACATTGGGTGTGTCGCTACGAACGACGTGTTGTACGCAACACCGGCGCAGCACAAACTTGCTACCGCTGTGGCGGCGGTGCGTGAGCGATCCAGTTTGGATGACATTGACCCTCGTTTGCCGCCAGCAGCTACTGCATATTTGCGCAGTGGGGCAGAACAAGAGCGACGTTTTGCTCGGTATCCGGGTGTGGTGCAACACGCCGCCGAACTTGGAGCGAGTGCTGCATTCGACTTGCGTTTGGTAGCGCCGCAACTGCCTCCGTTTCCGTGTCCTGATGGGTTGAATGAAATTTCGTATCTCCGCAAACTTGCTGAAGCGGGAGCCACGCGTAGATACGGAATTCGTCCGAATGACTTAAGCGAAGATTTGTCGCTGCGCGCACGAGCATGGCGAGTGATTGATCATGAGTTGGAAATGATTGAGACACTCGGGTTCGCTGGGTATTTCTTGGTGGTGTGGGACATTATTCAGTTCTGTGTGCGATCCAATATTTACTGTCAGGGTCGTGGCAGCGCGGCAAACAGCGCGGTGTGTTATTCACTCGACATCACGAAAGCTGATGCAGTGTCACTTGGGTTGTTGTTCGAACGGTTTCTGTCGCCAGAGCGCGATGGTCCGCCCGATATTGATATTGATATTGAAAGTGGTCGGCGTGAAGAAGTCATTCAGTACGTGTATCAACGACACGGCCGCCACCATGCGGCACAAGTTGCCAACGTCATTACCTATCGAGCGAAGTCTGCGGTGCGCGACATGGCCCGCGCTCTCGGCTTTGCGCCAGGACAACAAGATGCATGGAGCAAGCAGGTGGATGCGTGGGGCGCCATTGGCGTCACGGTGAATAGCGGTGACCACAGCATTCCTGCACAGGTGTTGCGGCTTGCCGAACAGGTGCAAGACGCACCGCGACATTTAGGCATTCATTCGGGCGGCATGGTCATGTGCGATCGCCCAGTCACCGAAGTGTGTCCAGTGGAATGGGGCCGCATGGAGGGTCGCAGCGTGTTGCAGTGGGACAAAGACGACTGCGCTGCTGCTGGCTTAGTGAAGTTTGATCTATTGGGTCTTGGCATGTTGTCGGCATTGCACAACGCAGTCGATTTCATTGCGCAGTTTCGTGGAGTGCATATAGACCTGGCCACCATTCCGCAAGAAGACGAGGTGTATGCCATGTTGTGTCGCGCCGACACGGTGGGTGTGTTTCAAATTGAATCGCGTGCACAAATGGCCACGCTTCCGCGCTTGAAGCCGCGCAGGTTTTACGACCTTGTTGTGGAGGTTGCACTCATTCGTCCGGGCCCTATTCAGGGTGGCTCGGTGCATCCCTATATTCGTCGCCGCAACGGGCAGGAACCAATTACGTATTTGCATCCGTTGCTCGAAAACAGTTTGGGGAAAACGCTTGGCGTTCCACTGTTCCAAGAACAACTCATGCAAATGGCAATTGACATTGCGGGCTTTAGCCCTGGCGAAGCAGACCAGTTGCGTCAGGCCATGGGTTCGAAGCGATCGCAGTTACGCATGCAACAACTCAGCGACCGGTTCTATGCCGGAATGGCAGAGCGTGGAATTCGTGGCGATGTTGCCGACCAAATATTCACCAAAATGGCGGCATTCGCTAGCTATGGATTTCCCGAAAGCCACTCGGTGAGTTTTGCGTACTTGGTGTATTCGTCGGCGTGGATCAAGCTGCACGAACCAGCAGCGTTTTATGCATCGCTACTCAATGCGCAACCGATGGGGTTTTGGTCGCCACATTCATTAGTGCAGGATGCAAAGCGACATGGGGTGGTGGTCAATTCTCCCGACATCAACGCCTCGTGTGCGGGTGCAACGCTTGAGCGCAACGCGCAGTCGGCAGGTGGTTTGGCGTTGCGAATGGGAATTAGTTCGGTGCGCGGCATGAGTGATGTTGTTGCACAAGCCATTGCAGACAACAGGCCGTACACCAGCATGGAAGACGTGGTGCGCAAAGTTCCACAGATGCATGTTGCTCAATTGGAAGCACTTGCTACTGCTGGTGTATTCAACAAAAGTTTTGGGCAACAACGCCGCGATGCGTTGTGGAGCGCCGGTGCGGTCATTCAGTCGCGCCCGGGAACACTCGATGGAGTCACTACTGGTGTTGAGTCGCCACATTTGCCTGGTATGCAACCAATGGAAGAAGCCATTGCCGACCTGTGGGCTACAGGCGTTTCAACGAGCGGTCATCCCACCGAGTTTTTGCGTATTGAACTTGAACGCATGGGCGTTGCGACTGCAACACAACTTCCGCAACATGGTGCGCGAGGTGATGAAAAAGTATTGGTCGCCGGAACAGTGACGCATCGTCAGCGGCCAATGACTGCACAAGGTATTACGTTCATCAACTTAGAAGACGAAACTGGTCATATCAATGTGGTGTGTTCGGTTGGGTGCTGGGCTCGCTACCGAAAAGTTGCGCGAGGTGCTGGTGCGTTGCTTGTGCGCGGCAGGCTAGAAGTTGGTGATGGCGGAGTCATCAATGTTGTTGCCGAACATATTGCACCATTGCATGTTGCGGCAAAAGTAAGTGCGCGTAACTTTCGCTAACTATTCAGACGGGCGTTCGTTGAGCCCGTCGTTAAACATGCGGTACGTCTCGTAAATATCTTTGCACTTATCGCACAGCGGCAACTGCTTTGGGTCGCGCGAAGGAATCCATACGTGTCCGCACAGTGCCTCAAGGGGTGTTCCGTAAATGCGAGCCTCAAGTACTTTGGCCGCGGCGTCCTCGCCGGGCTCGGTTTTCACAATGTGGGCCATGCTTGGCTCACCGGTTTCAAGGACCTCTTCTGTAATTGGCTTGGTAGTTGCAGGCCTGGTCTGAAGAGGCATTGGCGTACTCACAGTTCATACACTAGAGCCATGCCTACCTATGAGTTCCGTTGTAAAAGTTGTGACTCGGTATTTGAAGAACGACGCTCAATGTCGGAAGCAGACATGCCTGCAACATGTCCAGAAGGTCATGGCAATGCAGTTCGTTTGCTCAGCGTGTTCGCTTCAGTTGGTGGTGCATCTGCACCACAAAAAGCAGCACCACGCCCGGCCGGT
>JBAXBR010000073.1:0-5789 GCA_037141855.1 Actinomycetota bacterium
CTGCTGCTCAGAACGTAAGTGTGCAGTCGGTTATCGATGCTGTAGTCGCTGACATGAAAGCTCATGTGTCAACCGAAGTTGCTTCGGGTGAAATAACTCAAACTGAAGCTGATGCAAAGTTGGCTGATGTTGTTGCACGTGCAACCGACATGGTGAATGGTGTTCGCCCTGCTGGAATTCCAGAAGGTATGGCGGGTGGAATGGGTGGACGTGGTCCATCACCAGAGAGCATTACTGCGATTGCAAAGGTGTTGAACTTGACAGAAGCACAATTGCAAACTGAAGTGCAGAGCGGCAAGTCGCTTGCGGATATTGCTGGTGCTCAGAAGGTCAATGTGCAATCAGTAATTGATGCAGTGGTGACACAAATGAAGTCACACATTGCTGGCGAAGTTGCTTCCGGCGAAATAACTCAAACTGAAGCCGATGCAAAGTTGGCTGATGTTGTTGCTCGTGCAACTGACATGGTGAATGGTGTTCGCCCTGCTGGAATGCCTGGCGACAAAGTTGGCGGCATGGGTGGTGGCAAAGGTGGATTCGGTCATCACGGTCATGACGATGGTGGAGCAGAAGACGGCGACGCCTAAAGCCCCCGTTAGGCGTTTTACAACGACCGGTGTTTGTCCTCCCCGACAACACCGGTCGTTTTGTATTTCGGCATAAGTATTTATGAGTCTTGAATATGAATAGTGACATCGGCGTTCATCGTGAATGCTCGGACTGACCAACCAAATATAAATAGCGGAATGGTTCTCGTTGTAGAAACCGACACAGTGATGTATGGGTCGGCTCGTGTTGTAGAAACGGACACATTGGAGATTCCTGTTTCGTTTACCACCGCTTGCTGAATCGCTTCGGCATTATCGGGCTCAAGCGATGCCGCATACGCACCCGCATATGCGCCGTGCCACAGAGCAAGCTGATCAGCGATAACGCGGGCAGCAACAAACAGCGATGCGACAGCAATGATGACGAAGGGCAGCACTAATGCGAATTCGACTGCCGCTTGACCGCTGTCGGTGCGTGGCGATTTAGCCAAACGATTGGGCGCGGCCCATGATGTTGTCGAAAACTTGGTTGAACATGTCACCAATGCGACTGGCCCCTTCGCCGTTAGTTGCCCACGTAATGACCAGCAAAGCAATGACTGCGGCTGCGAGTAACACCAATGCGTATTCAGTGGTCGCTTGACCAGATTCGTAGATGTGCTTCTTCATGGCTACATGTGTGCGCCAAGCCCGTTCAACGACCCAACAAATAGTGGGACTACTCCCAATAAAACAAACGATGGAAGCACGCAGGCCACTAAAGGAATAGCCATACGCACGGGAAGTTGTCGGGCGGCGGCGTCGAGTTGCTGTCTTCGCTGTTGCCGCGACAAGGTGCTGAGACGTTCCAGCATTGGACCAACTGCAAGGCCGTCTCGTTCGCTTGCAAGCAACGCCTCGCACAACGCGAAGGCCGAGCGACCGAGTGTTACATGCAGTTGTCGAATGACTTCTTGGAATCGAGCACCATGGGTAAGTAATTGACTGCAGTCATGGAAAACTGTGCGCGTTGGTTCATCGACATATTGATGTAACTGTTGGAATGCTTGAGGAGTGGACAAGCCAGACAGCAGTAAGACTCCGAGCATGTCTGTTGCGTCGTTGATCTGTGAAGTTGATATCAGTGTTGATCCGCGTTTTCGTCGCACTGCGCGTACCCGAAATACTGCAATTGCAACGGCGCAAAACCACAATGTGGTCATGGTTCACTGCGTGTGATGTGTGCGAACCATTTTCTTCCTGCAATGTTTAAGAACAGACCGACAACGATGCACAGCAGACCAAGTGGTGAATGCAAGAGAAATGATCGGGCATGCGACTGCCGTGCAAGTACCCACGTGCAAATTGCAAGCGGAATCCATGACAGCACTGAAGTGGATAAACGTATTTGTGCGGTTTGTGCTTGGCGTTCGTGTTCAATATGTTCGCGTTCACGCAAAATAGATGCACTCTTTTCAAGCGTGTTGGCAATTCCGTAGCCGCCATTACTGGCAACCGAAAGCGTGCGGGTCGCTAAAGCAATATCGGATGTCCAATTATTCGGCGTGGTGTCGGCAATGGCATTGGCTAATGAGTGACCACGGATGCACTGCGTCGCAATAGGTTCAGTCCACCACGCGTGATGAGGGAAGCGCTCTGCAGTTTGCACAAATGCAAGCGTGAGTGAATACCCACTATGAACTTCGCGGGCAATGGCGTCGAGGAAATCGGCAACAGAACCGAGGTCTTGTTGGCTATGCGTAGATTCACCGAATGAAGCATTCAGGAGTCTCGCGCGAACCCATTGGCGCGTCCACCACCGTGGCAAGACAGCTTGGGCAACAAGCCACACTGCTGCACCGCAACTGAGTGCGCCAAATATCAATAGGGCAATGTCAAGAAACTGTTTCATTCAACTCGTGCCCTCGTGCGCGTGCCCGCAAGTACTTCGCCACCATTAAATAGGTGTCGCACATGGCCGCTAAATGGAGTCGGAATTTCAACAATTTCACTGATGTAACGACGACCAGTACTGCCGCGTGAAACATGCACCACCAGGTCGATTGCCGAACTCATGTGGTCGCGGATGATTTCGCGGGTCCATTGCGGGCAGTGCTGCAACATCAGTGACTCGATGCGCTGTGACGCCTGACTCGCAGAATGCGCATGGCAGGTAGACAGCGAACCCGAGTGCCCGGTATTCAGTGCCGACAGCATGTCCACTACTTCGGCGTCGCGAATTTCGCCAACGATGATGCGGTCGGGGCGAAGGCGAAGGGAAGTGCGCACGAGGTCGGTCATGTTGATGCCGGCTAACCCCTCGGGTGTGTTGGGCCGAGTCTCCAGTTGTACGGCGTTGGGCAAGGTGAGTGCGAGTTCGCGTACGTCTTCAATAGTCACCACTCGTTCGGTTGAATTCATGTGTGAACACAACACATTCAGCAACGATGTTTTTCCGCTGCCTGCTTTTCCCGACACCACGATGTTGCATCGGTTACGAACAGCCTGAAGCAACAGATTGATTACAGGTTCTTCTGCAAAGTGTTGCAATGTGAGCGTTTCTTGAGTGAATCGTCGAATACTGACGCACATGCCATGCGGGCTTACAGGAGGAATAACCGCGCACAACCGTGAGCCATCTCGCAGTCGCGCATCCACAATTGGTGACACGCGGTCTAGTCGTTTGCCGAGTGGAAGCAAAATACGTTCCACAATGGCGTGCAATTCTCCAGGGTGAAGTTCACCCACGTAGTGCATTCCCGTGTGGTCTTCGATGAACACAGAAGTCTCGTTATTGACCATGACCTCGGTGATATGCGGAGAAGCGAAGTGTGTTGCTAGCGAGCCCAGTTCGTCATGCAACATGTGCAAGATGCTGCGACAACATGGTGGGAATGCGGCTTGCCAGTAAACCTGCATCGACACAGCGAGCAATTGTTGGGTCAAGTGGTAGTTCGACCAACACTGGGGCACCAACTACCGATTCAACATCGCGTTTGCCAAGCGACCGGCCTGGCTCGTTAATGAGCACAATGCCGTGCGGCTTTACTGAAAGGTGCGCTGCTTTACGCAGAGCTAGGTAGCACGGTCGAATAACGAGTAGTGAAGTAGTGGCATTGTTGATGAGTTGTGGAATGTGCCCACTTCCAGCATCGACCACCGTTAGTTCGTTTGATGTATCAAGTTCGGTAGCAAGTGTGTTGCAATGCTCGGAAGTGAGGTCGTGGTGCATGAGCGAACCGTTGCCCCGAGGGATGAGCGACACTCGCGCAGTTACGGGAATTTGCAGTGACTGGATTGGTTCGCGTTGCTGTTGTTGCAACCAATTGATGACGCCTTCGCCGGACGGCTCGGCAATTCCGAGTGCCGATGGAATGTCACCCGCTAAGTCGACAATGCGAACCGCAGCGTTATTGCGTTGCGCAAGGGTGAGCGCAAGTGCGGCACTGACCACCGTGGTTCCACTGCCACCTTTTAATGACCAACAAACAATCACATGTCCCCCTTCAGCCGGCTGGTGCCGTGCTTACGCGGGGATGTGTGCGTTAGTTACGCAGTTGGACTGCCAATTCTGCGGCAACGCGTGCATTGTTTTCGGCGAGTGACAAATTGGCAACCACGCTGGTGCCAGATGTTGCTGCGGCAATTGCGCCAAGCACGTGTGGAGTTACTGCTGGTCCAACAATTCCTGCTTTGGCCGTTGCGGCTAACGCCTCTTCAATGATTTTGTCGATGGTGTTTTTGTCGAGCGAGTCGGCAAGTGGAACGGGCACACAGGCAAGAATTCCACTGGTGCGTCCAAGCGCGCGATGTGCACGTGTGTAACTGGCAAGTTGTTGCACGGTGTCGACGCGTGCAGGAATTGGTAAACCACTGGAGTGCACGGTGAACGCAGGGAACTCATCGCAAGCCAAACCAACTACAGGAACACCGAGTGTTTCGAGGTATTCAAGTGTGCGCGGAAGATCGAGAAACGATTTGGCGCCTGCGCAAACGGTGACCACAGGGTGTGCGGCAAGCGCTCCTAAGTCGGCGCTGATGTCGCCATGCAGTTGTACGTCGCGGTGCACGCCGCCAATTCCACCAGTTGCGAACACGCCTATTCCCGCGCGTGCGGCAAGCAGTAACGACGCCGACACCGTTGTTGCGCCAACGCTCCACTGCTGTGCAATGGCCAGCGCAAGTTCGCGCTCGCCAGCTTTTTTGGCTGGTCCAAGAATGCGCTCGTGTTCACTTTCGTTTAGGCCAACGCGTGCAACACCATCGATAACTGCAGTAATTGCAGGCACGGCGCCAGCTTTGCGAATGGCAGCAATGCAGCTGGACAATGCTTGAGCGTTTGCTGGTGATGGCAAACCAAGATTGGAAAAAATGGTGGATTCGAGTGCAACGACTGCACCATTGCTGGCAAGTGTGTCGCGAACTTCGGTAGATACGGAGATGGTGGTCATAGTTGTTCCTGTTGTTGAGATGTATTGAGCGTTGCGCCGGGTGATTGCAGCACGCGCGAAGCCAGTGCATTTCCTTGCGTAATTGCTTCGGCGATGTTTTTTGTTCGTGCGTAGCGAGGCAAGAAACCAGCAGCGAATGCATCGCCTGCACCGGTGGTATCCACAATGTTGGCAACGGGAGTTACCGCAACTTCTGTGGTGGTGCCATCGTGTTGCACTGCAATCACTGGCAGCGGTCCTTGTTTAATGACGGTAAGTACTGCGCCGTTCATTGGCTGTTTCGCGCTTACACCAAGCACGGCTGCTTCGTCCTCGTTACACAAAAACACTTCAGGCTTCAAGGTTTCAATAAGCAAGCGATAGCGGTCTGTTCCATAGTTCTTGAGAACAGATGACGAGGACGCGTCCAGCGAAATGAGCGCTCCGTTTGCGCGTGCCGTGTTGATGTACTGCACACATGTTGACGCAAGTGGTTCGTCGTTAAGTGAATACGTAGGTATATGCAAAATGCTTACGTCGTTCATGAGTGTTGCATCGAAGTATGCAAGGTGCGATGCAACGCCGCGGTCGGTAAGAAATGATCGTTGACCATTTGGTTGCACCAGCACCACGATGCTTCCTGTGCGGCCATTGGCAATCACCTGCACGTCAACTCCCGAGTCGCGCAGCACTTCGCACAAATGTGAACCGAGTCGGTCGTGACCCACTTGACCAATGAAACGCGATGGTGTTCCCGTAAGCGCAGCGAACATGCTGACGTTTGCAGCACTGCCACCGCGAGTACGGCGAATGACCGATTCGGTATCGCTAC
>JBAXBR010000074.1:0-5782 GCA_037141855.1 Actinomycetota bacterium
ACCGTTGGCACCCTGCTAGTGCTGGGAATGCTCATTGCCCCAGCAGCCACTGGCTCGTTGTTCGCTCGTCGAATTGAGTCCATGATGCTGATTGCCGCACTCGTCGGCTCGCTGTCTACATATATAGGTCTGCTCGTCAGCTACCACTACGACCTAGCGGCAGGCGCAAGCATCGTGCTTACTGCTGTCGTCATCTTTGCAATATCGGCAACAGCAAAGGAAATTCGTAAATCACGCGGCCATGACCACCACGATCATGAACACCCACATGTTCACGGCGAGATACACGTGTAATGACTTCAATTCACGCTTCCTCACTTGCTGTTGGTTACGGCAAACGCCCTGTTGTCGACAACATCTCGCTCAATTTGCAACCGGGCGAACTTCTCGTGCTCATTGGAACAAACGGTTCAGGAAAATCCACATTGCTGAAAACTCTTGCAGGGCTCATTGAACCAATGCACGGAGAAATAACTCTGCTTGGATCAACACCAGGGAAACTTCCCACACGAGTTGCATACTTGCCACAGCACCCTGTTTCTTCGCACACTCTTCCACTGTGCGTGCAAGATGTCGTTGCTATGGGTCGATATGCACACCTCGGTTTGTTCAAGCGCTCAACAGACGCCGACCGCATAATCGTTTTGGAATCGATGAAGCGAACTGGAATTGACAGTAGAGCCAACGAGCCGATTCGCGATTTGTCAGGCGGCCAACAACAGCGCACGCATCTTGCACAAGTTCTTGCACGTCAGGCAGAGGTTCTGCTTCTGGATGAACCTACGGCCGGCCTCGACCTCAACGGCCGCAAAGCGGTTGCCGATCTCATTGCTACAGAGCGAGCACGTGGCGTAACTGTGGTGCTCGCAACTCACGAACTCGCCGACGCCGAATCTGCAAATTTGGTGATGCTCTTGGCACAACGTGTTGTTTCGCTTGGAGCACCTGCAGAGGCACTTCGAGATGAATACTTACGCGAGTGTTTCGGCTTTACCCAGCCGCACTAATTCCTTCAAGCTTCATGAGCTGACGTTTCATTTTCAGGCCAAGCGAATAGCCACCAAGACCACCGTCACTTGCAATCACCCGGTGACACGGAACAATAATCGGTATCGGATTCTTTCCATTCGCTGAGCCAACGGCTCGGAATGCTTTCCCGTTGCGCATTGCTTTTGCTTGTTCGCCATATGAAATAGTTTTTCCAAAAGGAATGCGTGTCAATGTCTTCCACGCCTTCACTTGAAATGGTGTTCCACGCAGGTCAAGAGGAATATCAAATTTCTTCCGATCGCCCGCAAAATATTGTGTCAACTGTTTCCGGGTTTCGGCAAGAATCTCCTGTGCACGACCATTCGGTTTTGTTGCTTCTTTGCTGTATTTTGCCTTCACATCAATGGCAATGAGACCCTTTTCTGACGCGCTCAATCGAAGCATTCCGACTGGTGAATCAACCACCAATTCGTTACGCACTGTTTCAACAGGCTTCATTTCTATAAACATAGTCCAAGCCAAAAACATGTAAGGCTCATAAACATGACAGCCACCGTGATGACCGATATTGAAAGTCCTGCTAAAAAGCGCATTGCACTAGTTGCGCACGACAATATGAAAGATGAAATGCTCGAATGGGCAAAGGCCCACCAAGCAGAACTTGCGCAGCACACTCTTGTTGGCACGGGAACGACGGGTCGAATAATCGCCGAACATACGGGCCTTGAAGTAGAGCGCTTAAAAAGTGGGCCTTTAGGAGGTGATCAGCAACTTGGTGGACGAATTGCCGAAGGGCGAATTGACATCATGATGTTTTTCTGGGACCCACTTGAGCCTCAGCCACACGACCCGGACATCAAGGCCTTGTTGCGTATTGCAGCAGTGTGGAACATTCCCGTTGCATGCAACCGCGCATCTGCCGACTTCATTATTTCTTCACCGCTGATCTCACAGGTGTATCAGCGACGAGTACCTGAATACCTCTAGAGCGTTGTTGGTGCCGGCGGCGGGCCGTACTGATTCATTTCTTCCGAGCTTTTCTGGCAAGCAAAAATAAAACTGACGATAGGAATCAATTGCCACCAACCACGTCGACCAAGGTCGTGCATGCGACGACAACCCATGGCGATAGTTGGAAGTAGAAACCCTGCAGTAACAAGTGAGTCGAGTGCCGAATAGCCAGAAACTGCCGAGGAAATAATCACGGTGAACAACGTCCACCACCAAAATTCGCTGCGCGATGCTCGGCCCTTGAAATTTGCATAGTTACTGAATCCTGATTTCACCGCATGCTGAAATTTCATGTCTACTTTTCGTCCGCACCCTTTGGTTCTTTTGGTAATCCGAGTACTCGTTCACCAACAATGTTTCGTTGAATCTGGCTTGTTCCACCCCAAATGGTTTCGGAGCGCGAGAAGAAGAACGCCGACATCATTGGGCTCACCGGGTACCCCTCGCGACGCTTATCGCGTTGCGCACCTGGCCAGCCGGCCTCTGTTGGACCGTTATCAATCAACATGGAATGCGCGCCGAAAATATCGAGTGCCAGTTCCATTGCTTCCTTGTGCATTTCCGTCCAATACATCTTGTTTGTTGCACCAAGCGCAATTACGCCCATATCTTTTTTACCTTCAAGAGTTGCACCTAGCGAGCGAAGTCCGTTGTATCGAAGAATCTGATACTTGGAGTAGTACTTCATGAGGCGCTGACGAATGGAGTCTTCTTTAATCGCTCCGTTTTCCTTTGCAGCTGCCAACATGATTCGGTATTCCTCTTCGAATCGGCGGTAACCAGTAGTTGCGCTCATGCCACGTTCGAATGCGAGCGTGGAGTTTGCAACCTTCCAGCCATTGTTAATACCGCCAACAACGTTGTCCTTCGGGCAACGTGCGTTAGTAAAGAACACTTCGCAGAACTCTGCGGTTCCGTCTGGCTGCACAATGCCACGCACCTCAACACCAGGCTGGCGCATTGGAACCAACAGGTACGAAATTCCGGCGTGCTTCGGAGCATTTGAATCGGTACGTGTAAGTAAGAAGCAATAGTCAGCGTGGTGGCCCTGTGTTGTCCAGACTTTTTGGCCATTGATGACCCACTCATCACCGTCAAGTACTGCCGTAGTCTTCAAGCTTGCAAGGTCGCTACCACTGTTTGGTTCGCTGAACCCTTGGCACCAGCGCATTTTGCCGCTCAAAATTTGTGGCAAGAATTCTTTCTTCTGTTCTTCAGTACCCCACTGCAACAATGTTGGACCAACAAGCGTGTCTCCAAAGAAGTCAGCGCGCATCGGTGCCTTTGCGTTAGCGAACTCTTCTGCAAGCACCACACCTTGCAATGTGTTTAAACCTTTGCCGCCGTATTCAGTTGGCCAGGTTGCACAGATCCAACCGCCAGCGAACAACTTGCTTGGCCATTCAAGGTTGAACTTCTTGCGCTCGTCGTTTGTCATTTCGAAGCCTTCGTTGAACCAGCCCTTTGGCAGGTTCTCGGTGAGCCAGGCCTTTACTTCAACACGGAACGCTTCAGCTTCAGGGGTGTAAGTCAACATCTCCCTATTCTGCCCGCTAGCGACCTGTTGCGTCCATGTCGAGAAACATCATCGCTGTGCTGTGTTCACAGAGCCGTTACATACGCCACGTAACCTCAGATCCATGATGGCTATGGTTTCCGCCGCCCTGGAAGGAGTGAACCTTGGCCGTGTACTCCTTGATTTGTCCATTATTTTGCTTGTGGCCAAATTGGCCGCAGAAGTATCGGATCGAATTCATATTCCAGCCGTCATCGGTGAAATTGCAGCGGGTATTTTGATCGGCCCGTCTGTGTTCGGACTGGTTTCTGGAAGCGACATGCTGTTTGTCCTTGCCGAATTTGGAGTCATTTTTCTCTTAATTCAAGTAGGCCTAGAAACCGACGTTGCCGAATTGCGCAGCGTTGGTCGCGCATCAACGCTTGTTGCCATCATCGGCGTTGCACTGCCAATGGCTCTTGGCGTTGGCGTTGGTTTGCTCATCGGTGAGTCAACCAATACCTCTCTATTTGTCGGTGCAGCATTAACAGCTACCAGTATCGGAATCACCGCTCGTGTGTTTGGAGACTTGCGAGCATTGGCAACTGTTGAAGCACGCACGGTGTTGGGTGCAGCCGTTGTTGACGACGTACTTGGTCTCATCATTCTCACCGTCGTTACGCGAATTGTGGAACAAGGTTCGGTGGGCATTGGCACCATCGCAACCACAATCGGTTTGGCTGTTGGATTCTTAATGCTCACTTCGGTAATTGGGTTCGCAACGTTTCCAAAAATATTTGCAACCATTACTAAGCACAGTCGCTCAACAGCCACTATTTCGGTAACCGCAATTGGTGTTGCACTTGCCTTTTCGGTGCTTGCAGACAAAGCACACCTGGCGCCAATCATTGGAGCGTTCGTAGCAGGACTTGCACTGCGCAGAATTAGCGCCAGCGAACGAGTGGAGCGAGATGTTGCATCACTTGGTCAAATATTTGTTCCCGTTTTCTTTTTATATATCGGTATTACAACTGATCTTTCAGTCATGTTTGATGCTCGCGTGCTTGCAATTGCACTATTACTTTCTGCAGTGGCCATTTTTGGCAAGATTGCTGCAGCAGTCGGTGCATTTGGCACAAAGAGCGACAAGTTGGTTATCGGATTCGGAATGTTGCCGCGCGGCGAAGTTGGACTCATCTTTGCAACGATCGGCTTAAAGGTAGGCGCACTGAGCGAGCAGTTGTACGGATCAATTCTGTTCGTGGTTCTGCTCACCACATTGCTCGCACCTCCACTCCTCCGTTGGAGGCTTGGGAAGGAATCGGTTGTTGTAGAAGACGTCGAACATGCCGAGCGACCTGCCAATGGTTGGGTTGACGCTCAAAACGGAATCATTGAATTGCACGAAATACCACCAGTACGACTGCTCGTTGAAATTGGCCTTGATTCCGCACTGCTTGCTGCAGATGCTCGACCAAGTGCACGACTTCTGGACTGGTTCGCCATGCATCGAAACGCCACACTTAGTTGGGAAAACGAGTCGGTTGTTCGCTTGCTAAATGTGCTTCGTTACGGAAACGCTCGCTCGTGGCGACTGCTCGACACCATTGGAATGGTGCAACGCGCACTCCCCGAACTAGCAGAAGCCATGTCTGCTCGTGCAAGTGATTCGACCGAACTTGACCCAACGCATGCCTTGAATTTTCCAACTGTTGAAGCCGTTGTCTCTCAAGCTTCGTCAACTTCTATTGAAGGCGATGAATTAGTGCTTGCCGCATTTGCACACGACATTTCGCGTTCGGGAGCAGATGGTCTTGCAGCAATTCGTCGACTTGGTCTTGATCTCACCATGATGTCAAACATTGAGCTAATCGTTGATGGTGCGTCTCTGCTTCGATCGGTTGTCAGCACAGAGCCACTCAACATCAACAGTCGTTTACTCAGCCAAATTGCAACGCACCTCAAGAATCCACGAATCGTGGAACAATGTCGCCAGTTGTGCGTTGCACGAAGCGATTTCAACGACACCAGTTACATGGCACTTATTGAAGTGGTTTCTGAAGTTCAAGAATTCCTCGCGCATCCCGACCTTGTCGACTCAACATCAAACTCACTTCTTGAAACGCGAGTTAATGCCGCACTCGCTCTTACATCAAACTCCTCGGTTCGCTCACGAATCACCCATGCTCCGGCAAGTTATGCACTCAGCCATTCACCGGAACAGATGGTGCAACATGCAGAACTCGTGGAGCCATCGCCACGTCCTGGACAAGCCCGAGTTGCCGT
>JBAXBR010000075.1:0-5729 GCA_037141855.1 Actinomycetota bacterium
AACCCACAGATGGGCGTTGTCGATTTCAGTGAACTTGCAAGCATTAAGGGCCCGTACACCGTTGTCGACTCCACTCTTGCTACTCCACTGGGACAAAACCCTCTTGCACATGGTGTGTCGCTTGTTATGCACTCTGCAACCAAAGGCATTGCTGGACACAACGACGCAACGCTTGGTGTTGTTGCTGGCGAAAAAGATTTGATCGATGCAATTTGGTCATACGCGGTGCTTCACGGGGCAACCGCTTCGCCATACGACGCGGTGAATGGCCTACGCGGAATTCGCACTCTTGGCGTTCGCCTTGCACACCAGTGCAATAGCGCCATGGAACTTGCGACGCGACTTACAACACACAAAGCAATTTCGGCCGTGCATTACCCAGGACTTTCCAATCACCCGCAGCACGCTCTTGCTGCCAAGCAAATGCGTCAGTTCGGATCGCTGCTCAGCTTCGAAGTTGTTGGCGGCAAAGACGCGGCGCGCAAAGTTGTTGACGGTTTGAAACTCGTTCGTCCAGCTGTTTCACTTGGTGGACCAGAGTCGCTTATTTGTCATCCGGCAAGCAGCACCCATGTTGGTGTTACGCCAGAAGATCAAGTGACGGCAGGAATCACCCAAGGATTGTTGCGCGTGTCTGTAGGACTGGAATCTGCAACAGATGTGATTGCGGACTTTCAACAAGTCCTTGCTTCGTTGTAATAGCGCATAAAGCGCTGAACGGTTTAACGCTCTTCTTTGAAGATGACGTGCTTGCGTACGACTGGGTCGTACTTCTTCAACTCAAGACGCTCGCGTGAGTTCACCTTGTTCTTACGGGTGACGTACACATAGCCGGTGTCGGCAGTGCTACGAAGCTTGATGATTGGACGCTTGTCTTTACTCTTTGCAGCCATGACTCGTTCTCAGACTTTCTGACCCGTTGCACGGATGTCGGCGACTACGCGCTCAATGCCGCGCTTGTCGATGGTACGAAGGCCCTTCGCACTGATGTGCAAGGTGATCCAGCGCTTCTCTGAAGGCAACCAGAAACGCTTCTTCTGGGAGTTGACCTTCCACCAGCGCTTGCTCTTGATATTGGAGTGGGATACAGAGTGACCCGTTGAAGGGCGCTTCCCGAGGACGTCACAGCGATTAGGCATTGGACAAGTATAGACAGGGACTTAGCCCCGCTACACTGGCAAACCTATGAAGAAGGACACCCACCCGGAGTACAACTTTGTTGTCCTCGAAGACAGCTCAGCCAACTACCGCTTTTTGACCCGCAGCACCATGAAGGTGGATGCGACCAAGACCACGGTCTGGGAAGACGGCGAGACGTACCCAGTGGTGCAGCTTGAAATTTCGAACGCTAGCCACCCATTCTTCACCGGTCAGATGAAGATCATCGACTCCGCAGGTCGCGTGGAGCGCTTCAACAAGCGTTATGGCACCCGCAAGAAGGCAGTCGCCAAGAAAGAGCCAGCCGCTAAAAAGTAGGCCCTCTTCGCTGACTACTTCAGCGAATCAATAATCGACTGAATTCCCGCAACTGTTGTTCGTGGATTCACAATGCACAAACGTAAAACGGTTTCGCCATTCCAACTACTTGGAACAACAAATGCGAGCCCGCGTTCCAAAATTCTGTCGCTCCACTGCTGATACTGCTGCGCATTCCAACCAAGTCGCTTGAACACAATGACCGATAGCTCGGGCTCGAGCACCAAGTCAACATGTGTTGCGTTGCGAATAATGTCTGCCGATTCGCGTGTGACCTGCAGAGTTGCTTCCATGGCGTCGCGATACGCGATCGTGCCGTGCATTGCCAAGCTGAACCATACGGGTAACCCTCGAGCGCGACGCGACAGGTGATGCGCGAGGTCGGCTGGGTTCATTGCTTCGTCTTTAAGTTTGTCTGCCTCTTGCTGCAACACATCGAGATATTCGGCGTGTTGTGTATGTGCCTGACGAGCAATTTCTGGGTTGCGATACAACAGCGCACACGAGTCATATGGACCAAACAACCACTTGTGTGGGTCGACAATAAGACTGTCGCACTGTTCGATCCCCGCGAAGAGGTGTCGAACACTAGGTGCACACAACGCTGCAGCGCCATACGCACCGTCAACGTGGAACCAGGCGCCAAGCCTGCGTGCTTGCTCGCCTATTCCCTGCAAGTCATCGACCACACCAACATTCGTGGTGCCCGACGTTGCGACTACCGCGCACACACGCGACTTGTCGACGTCACTCAATGAGTCGATGAGTTGTTTCATTGCCAAGCCAGAAGTTTTGCCACGCTCGTCAACAGGAACTTTCTTCACATCGGCATCCATCACCTTTGCTGCCTGTGCGACCGATGAATGCGAACCACCCGAGGCGATGATGAGAGGACGCATTGAGTCGAGTGCGCCATTGGCTTTGTTACGCCAGTTCCAGCGCGCAGCGAGCAGCGCGGAAAGATTGCCGGCTGTTCCACCCGTTACGAATACCCCGCCGGTTTCTGCAGGCATGCCAGCCAAGTCGGCTATCCAACGCAGTGCTTGATTTTCGGCGTACACCGCGCCGGCACCTTCAAGCCACGAACCTGCATACACATTCGACACCGAGACCACAAGATCGAACAACAACGAACTTTCAGTTGGTGCTCCTGGAACGAATGACAAGAACAATGGGTGGTCAACGCTGATGCACGACGGCGCAAGTTCGTCGATGAACTCTTGCAACACGTCTAAGCCATTGCGGCCTTCCGGCTTGATGGTTTGACCGACTATTTGATTTAACTCACTGAGCGTGTATGGCTTGTCCAGTGGAGGTGGATCCATTTTGGTGCGTTCCATTGCGTACTTCACAATGGCAACGGCGAGCTCGGCGCTTTCCTCGTCGTAAAAGTGCATCAGTTGTGGTTTGGAAATGTCGCTCACATCAACTCTTTTGTGCTGCAAGCACGGCTTGACGTGTTGGCAGCGAAGGAACTGCGCCTTTTACGGTTGTTGCTAGCGCGCCTGCGATTGCACCCATGCGCGCGGCGTCTTCAATTGATGCTCCACGAGAAAGTTCGGCACACATTGCACCAATGAAGGCATCGCCTGCACCAACCGTGTCGATTGGAGTCACTTTGTACGGAGCGATGTGCGTTGTTGACGATGCTGTGTCGATACTTGCGCCGTCAGCGCCAAGCGTGGTGACCACAGTGGCAACTCCAGAGTTCAAGAGTTGCTTCGTGCCACCAATTGCAACTGATTCTGTTTCGTTTGGCACCACGATGTTTGCAAGCGACAACAGCGAAGCAGGAATGTCGCGTGCTGGAGCAGGGTTCAACACGGTGACTGCCCCATTGCTTCGAGCTTGCGTGAATGCCATTTCAATAGTTTCGAGGGGCACCTCTAACTGCGCAAGAACTACACGTGAATTCGGAATGACAAATTTGTCTTCAATACCCACGTGAGCATTCGCGCCAGCAACGACCACAATCTCGTTTTCGCCGTGGCTATCCACATTGATGAATGCTCGACCCGTAGGCACTGAAACCGTTCGCAGATGCGAGGTGTCAATGCCTTCGCCTTCAAGCACCGAACGTAAGAGCGTTCCTGCATCGTCATTGCCAACGCAGCCAACGAATGCCGTCTTGGCACCCATGCGCGCACACGCAACGGCCTGATTCACACCTTTGCCACCTGGGTACTCGGCATAACCGAGCGCAATCAATGTTTCGCCCGGTGTTGGCAAATGATCCAAATTTGCAACCAAGTCAAGGTTGGCGCTGCCAACGACGACGACATCAAAGATTGGTTCTGTCACCCCTCTACTTTTACACACACGACTAGAGTCGGCGTCATGTCTTCACGAGTAAAAATGATTCTTGACTGCGACCCAGGCCACGACGACGCGATGGCCTTGGTGGTTGCCGCAAACCACGCCGATCTACTTGGTGTCACCACGGTGGCTGGTAACGCGCCGATTACGGCAACCACTCGGAACGCGCGAATCATTTTGGACATGATTGGTAGCACCGCACCGCTTCACCAAGGTGCTCGACGCCCACTTGTGGCAGAGCCGAAGGACGCTTCATACGTACACGGCGTGAGCGGTTTAGATGGAGCAGACTTGCCAGAGCCATCACGCCCTGCCGACAGCGAAGACGCCGTGCAGTTCATTATCGACACCTGTCGTAACACCGAAGGTATTTGGCTTGTGCCAACAGGGCCACTCACCAACATTGCACTCGCATTGCGCACAGCTCCAGATATTGCCAACAAGATTGCAGGCATCTCACTAATGGGTGGCGGAACATTTGGCAACCGCAGCACCGCAGCCGAGTTCAACATTTGGGCAGACCCCGAAGCCGCGGCAATGGTGTTTGACTACGGCGGGAAATTGATTATGAGCGGGCTCGATGTAACGCACAAACTGCAAGCCACACCTGAACGCATTGAAAAGGTTCGCGCATTGCCAGGCAAGCTTGCTGGAGTTTTGGCCGACCTGTTTGTATTCTTTAGCGACGTGTATGTAAGTCGTCACGACAACATGCGTGGTGGCGCAGTGCATGACCCGTGTGCAGTTCTTGCACTCACCCATCCGCAGTTGTTCACTATGAAGGATCAGCACGTTGTTGTAGAAACTTCAGGCGAACACAGTCGCGGAATGACCCTTGTCGATATGCGCGGGCTCAAAGAACGCAAGAACCCAAACTGTACGGTGGTGTGGGATGTAGACGCCGAAGCCGCTTTCAACGTGATCGTTGAATCGATTGGCGCCTTCTCTTCGTAGTTAGCGCCAGCTCAGCAATGTTTCGAGGTCGGCCATGTCGAATGGACCAGCACTCGTAAGAATGATGTGCTCTGCACCAGCCTGCTTGTAGGCCTCGAACAACTCTGGTGTTACTTCCTTCGGATAGATAGCAACAGTGCGCTCGATTTCCTTTGGATTACGACCAACCTTTGCACACCATTCATCAAGAATCTTGATCTTGTTGGCATAGCTTTCTGGCGGGCCAAAGTAGTTGTATTGCTGAGCGTGTTCGGCAACAAGACGCAACGTGCGCTTCTCTCCACCGCCGCCAATCATGATTGGAATGTTGCCATTCACTGGCTGCGGGTTCAGTTTGCTCATGCGATCTTTGATCACCGGAAGTCCAGCTTCAAGCAACTTCAAACGCTCAACTGCTGTGCCGAACTCGTACCCGTATTCGGTGTAGTCGCGCTCGAACCAACCCGAACCAAGGCCAAGAACGAAGCGGCCTTCGCTGATGTGGTCGATGGTGCGTGCCATGTCGGCGAGCAACTGCGGGTTGCGGTAAGTGAAGCAGGTAACCAGCGCGCCAATTTGTGCATGGCACGTGTCTGCAGCCATTGCTGCAAGCAGTGTGTAGCACTCGAAGTGGCGCTCTTCAGGATCGCCCGACAGTGGGTAAAAGTGGTCCCATGTCCAGATGCTGTCAACACCCATTGCATCGGCTGTACGCCATGCAGTGCGCATTTCTTTCACGGTTGTTGCTTGTGGCCAAAGTTGTACACCGATTTTCATGTGAGTGCCTTTCGTGGGGGTTGAACTAGTTAGAGAAACTTCTTGAGGATGGAAAACTTACGTGCCGTATATGGCGGGTAAGCCAACGGAGCATCAAGTTTTGTTGAACGCTTGAGCACTGGCTTTAAGTGCTGGAACACATCGACACCTTGTTGACCGTGATACGCGCCCATGCCGCTTTCGCCTACTCCACCGAATGGCAAGAACGGGCCTGTCATATGGAAGAT
>JBAXBR010000076.1:0-5659 GCA_037141855.1 Actinomycetota bacterium
CCCCATCGCGCAACACCGTTGCATTGCGTGCACCAAGTGCAAGAAGCGCACGAAGTGCATCGCCTGCTCGTCGTTTTGCTCGAGCTTCGAAATAGCGCCCAGCCAACAAAAACACTGTTACTGAAACGGCAACTTCAAAATACACATGTGGCGATTCAGCCATGCCAGCCATGTGGTGATCTTCAGTTGCACCACCCCAAATCAGCGCCCACAGCGACCAGCCAGTTGCAGCAACAATTCCCAACGAAATCAGCGTGTCCATTGTTGTATTTCGATGACGCGCATTCATGAGTGCTGCACGATGGAACGGCCATGCACCCCACGTCACCACTGGTGTTGACAAGGCAAGCGCATACCACTGCCAATTGTTGAACTGCAGTGCCATAAACATGGAGACCACAGCAACAGGGACCGCCAGCACGAGAGACACCATCAAACGCGTTTTCAACATCGACACACGTTCACGAACTTCGGCGTCCAACATGTCTGGTGTGGTTTCGGCAAGTGTGCGGGCGCCGTAACCAAGACCTTCAATCGTCGAAATAAAAGTCGCTGCGTCTGCTGAGGTCGAATCAAATGCAACGCGGGCAGATTCGGTTGCATAGTTCACTGTTGCTTCCACGCCGGGAAGCGCATTCAGTCCTTTTTCGATCGACATCGCACATGCGTTGCACGACATGCCGGTGATCGAAAGATCTAACTGATTGACTACTGACTCGTCTGTACTCACTGCGTACAGTCTCGCCTTTCATTCACCCAGATGTCACTGACATCGGGCAAATTCAGAAATTAGAGACGAAAGTCTGGGCCTTGGTCGCCGTATCCGTTGAATGAGTCAACAGATGCCATGACCAAGCGGTGTGCGAGGGTGAAAACACCCGAAGCGATGATGAGGGGGATGAACATGAGTCCAGTATTGCACCCATATCGTAAACCGTGATAGCAAAACGATAAGTATCTTGAAATTAGATACTCTCTATCACTACCGGCGAATAACCAATGGTGGGTCGCCAGGGGCTCGAACCCTGGACCTGCGGATTAAAAGTCCGTTGCTCTACCAACTGAGCTAGCGACCCGAAACTGCACTTCCTTTATGCACGACAGGCTAGTTCCCCCAAGGCCAAATTCTTCAGTTGATAGTAAATGATAAGAATCCAAGCGTGGTTTTCACGCTGAGCAACGACAGCGCATCCGTCTCCGTGGACGCACTACATGGTGGACGACTTGCTTCGTTACGCATTCACGACATGGAAGTGCTGTTCACCCATGGCCCAGATGTCACAGCACTCACATGGGGCTGCTACCCAATGGCTCCATATGCGGGTCGCGTCAGATCTGGCATTGTGCATTTCGACAATGTCGAGCATCAACTTCCCCTTACCCTTCCACCTCACGCTGCGCATGGAACGGTTTTCACACAATCGTGGAATGTCGTAGACGCGACTGAATCAAGCATTGATCTCTTCACCGATTTAGGTTCGCAATGGCCATTCGGAGGTTCAGTTTCTCATCACATTGAGTTAGAGGAAGCACGCATTCATCTGGAGTTGTGCGTTACTGCCGGGGATCGTGCAATGCCTGCGCAAGTTGGGTGGCACCCTTGGTTTTGCAAACCCAGTCATGCTGAACTGATTTTTGAATCAATGTTTCAGCGAGATACAGATGGAATTGCTACTTCGCTTCGTGAACAAACTGATGCTGTCAACGTTGATGATTGCTTTACCAATCCACTTGCACCACTCTCGCTCACAGTAAACGGTGTTGACCTTGTTCTCTCCAGTAATTGTTCACATTGGGTGGTCTATGACCTCCCGACACACTCCACATGCATCGAGCCACAATCGGGTGCACCGAATGAAATCAACGATGCGCCGGTCATCCTTGCCCCCGGCGAGTCACTTACGAAGTGGTTTGACATCGCTTGGACTGGCAGACTTATTCATTAGTGGCAACTAACGATCAGCTCCTTCATTTGCATCATGACGACCTCAGTGTTGTCATCAGCACACAGGGCAACGTTCCTGCCATTGTGTACTGGGGCAACGCATTAGGAGCAAGCTCTCTGCAGTCGCACATGTTTACCCGAGCTGTTCTCGGCGGCGGCATAGACCTTGATCCACCACTTGGCATTATTCCTCAACACCACGACGGGTGGCTCGGCACATCGGGAATCGAAGGCTGCTTTCAAGATGGATCGGGATCATTCCCTCATTTCGTCATTGAATCAAGCACCCACACCACTACGTCAGCCACATTCATTCTTTGCGATGATCATCTTGATCTAGAACTAGAACTCAACCTCAAAATTCATCCAAGTGGCGTACTCGCTCTTGACGGATCATTCACGAACCACGGATCACTGCAGTATCTGCTGCATAGTCTGCGCTTTGCACTTCCAGTTCCATCACGTGCAGAGGAACTTCTCACCCTTGGCGGACGCTGGGGAATGGAGTTCGGTGAACAGCGCACCTCTTGGAAGCAATCAACGATTTCAGTTTCCAACAGCAGAGGGCGAACTTCTCACGAAAAGTGGCCTGTCGTTTTTGCAGGCACAGCTCAATTCGGTGAACAACATGGCGAAGTATGGGGGTGTCACGTTGGATGGAGCGGCAATTTTGACATCACGCTTGATGGCGTTACCGAACACCGCAAGCACATGTTGGTTGGAGAAAAAGTTGTTGCTGGAGAGCTTGTCATTCACTCGAAAGAAACATACTCAGCACCAACCGTTTACGCGGTGCATTCGCCGCATGGACTAAGCACTGCATCGCAGCACTTTCATCAATTTGTTCGCTCTCGTTTACGACACGAGGACACTTGGAGACCAGTCACGCTCAATACCTGGGAAGCCGTGTACTTTGAGCACAACTTCGAAACGTTGACAAAACTTGCAGACGTTGCAGCACATGTTGGCGTTGAACGTTTCGTGCTTGATGATGGCTGGTTTTCGGGAAGAAGGAATGACACTGCTGGCCTCGGAGACTGGACCGTTGATTCTTCTGTCTGGCCAGATGGACTCCATCCACTCATCAATCATGTGAAGTCGTTGGGCATGGAGTTCGGAATTTGGTGTGAACCAGAAATGGTTAACCCAGACAGCGATTTATTTCGTAAGCATCCAGACTGGGTGCTTCACCATGGCGTCAATCCTCCCATAACGGGAAGAAACCAACTCGTGCTTGACCTATCGCGATCTGAAGTACGTGAGTTCCTATTCACCTCGATATCGCAATTACTAGATACACACGACATCTTGTATGTGAAATGGGATCACAATCGAGATCTCGTAGCGTCACACGCGCATCAGCAGACACTTGGCACCTATGAATTACTCAGCCGACTGAGAGAAACGCACCCGCAAGTGCAGTTTGAATCGTGTGCATCTGGTGGCGGACGCGTTGACTTTGGAATTTTGCCTTTTGTCGATCGATTCTGGACAAGTGATTCCATCGACCCACTCGATCGAATTCTCATTCAGCGCGGCGCTCAGCGGCTTATGCCGCCAGAGGTGCTCGGCACTCATATTGGATCACCAACCAGTCACATCACACGACGTAGTCACTCGCTTGCATTCCGAGCCTCGACGGCATTGTTTGGGTGGCTGGGTATTGAATGGAATCTGATTGATGCATCGCCTCACGAGCGAGACCGACTTGCGTCTGTCATTACGCAGTACAAAGAGTTGCGCCCACTTCTGCACACTGGGGTAACTTTCCGTGAAGATCATTCAGACACAAACATCGTGGTACATGGTGTTTCTGCTCACGATCAATCACGGTCTCTTGTCTCCGTCACCCGACTAGCTAATGGCCCAAGTAGCCATGTTGATCCGATTCATGTTCATCGATTGGACGACGACGCATCCTTCGTCGTCAAACCACTACATCTGGGAACACCCACATATGCTCCACACCGAAAACTTCCGCAGTGGATTGAAGACGGATTGATCACCATGACTGGCCGGCAATTGAGAGAAATCGGTGTCGCTTGTCCGCCATTGTTGCCAGCCTCAAGTTTTATTTTCCAGATTCATAAGGTGATGTAGTGAGCGATAACGACCGTCTTGATCCGCACTCTGGTGCACGCGTACATATAGTCGCTGCACGACAGAATCGGCCAAATTTGCCGTCACTCGAATGCCCGTTTTGCGTTGGCGGTCTTGAATCACCAGAACCATACGACGTGAAGTCGTTCCCTAATCGCTGGCCTGCGCTAGAAACTGGCGCTTGTGAAGTGGTGTTGTACACATCGCAACATGATGCAACCATTGCATCATTAGGACGTAGTGGAATTCGAAAAGTCATCGATCTCTGGGCGGATCGAACGACGGAGTTGCAACAGCACAGCGATATTGACTACGTCTTAATTTTTGAAAATCGAGGCGCCGAAGTTGGAGCAACAATCAGTCACCCACACGGGCAAATTTATGCATTTGATCATGTCCCACGTCGCCAGCACTCAATGCTGCAATCGAATTGGAAACCAGACCAGCAACCCGCAGATCGTTTGGTATTCAACAGTTTGAACTTCACTGTTTATTCCCAATACGCCGCGATACACCCTGTTTCATTAGTCATTGCCCCACACCAACGAGTTTCGCTTCTGAGTCAAATAAACGATGAATTACGCGATGACCTCGCATCAGTTCTTCACAAAACCTTTTTAGCTTTAGATCAACTCTTTGATGCGCCGCTCCCCTACATGATGTGGGTTACCCAAGCATCTGCGAAAACTCAATACGAAAATGCTTGGCTAAACATTGAAATTGTTTCGCCATGGCGTGCAAAAGGTGTCCAGCGATACATTGCAGCGGCGGAAGTGTCAACCGAGGAATATTTCAACCCGGTAGACCCAGCAGACATTGCACAGCGTCTCCGTAACTTGGTGGCCTAGTGCGCGCAATCGCACCCGGACGCGTCAATCTCATTGGTGATCACACCGATTACACGGGTGGCTTGGTATTTCCTATGGCGATCAATCGGCACACCGTGATTGATGCACGATTTACCGACGATTCATCCGTGTCGCTGAAATCTGCTGATGAACCAGATGCAGCAAACTTCATTCTTCCAATAACCGATATACCTTCGTTGCAACCGCAGTGGGCAAGATACATCGCAGCGGTCGCTTCTGAATGCAAGGCAATGCGTGGAATCACGGGGACTGTCACCACCGATATCCCGATCGGCAGCGGATTGTCGTCAAGTGCAGCACTTGAAGTTGCAGCAGCACTTGCCCTTGGTTTCAGTGGAAGCCAACAAGATTTGGCGAAATTGGCACAGCGGGCTGAACATGTGGCCACTGGCGTTCCAACAGGGATTATGGATCAACTGTGCATAGCGACCGCTCAGGAAAACCACGCAATGTTGATTGACTGTTCAACACTCGAAATAGTTCATAGCCCGATTCCGCAAGAGTGCAAAATCGTTGTTCAATTCATTGCACACCGCACACTGCAAGGTTCGGAGTATTCGGATCGCGTTGTTCAATGCAATGCTGCAGAAGCAATCATTGGACCGCTGCGCTCAGCAACCATTGACATGCTTGGGCAAATTACAGATGCCACCATTTTCAAGCGTGCTCGCCACGTGATCAGCGAAAATCTACGAGTTCGAGAATTCGCACAAGCACTTGCCTCTCATGAATTACAGCACGCGGG
>JBAXBR010000077.1:0-5464 GCA_037141855.1 Actinomycetota bacterium
GCTTTACGGCCGCTGCCGCGTTCACCCGTGAGTGTCACGCGTGCTTCCAGATCTTCAAGTTCTTTCTTTTGTTCAGCAATGAGTGGCGCGGTGGCTTGTTCGATGAGTTCGAAGATTTCGTCCACAACTTGGGCAACTGTTGCGCCAGAGCCGTCCAGTTTGTAAGGAATTTGAGCAAATGCTTCTTGCCGGTGGGCAAAATGTGGATCGTTAGCAAGGTGGCGTTCGCGGTACACATTGTTGGCAACGAACTGCACAACCACACAGCGCGAATTAATGGTGGCAAGCGATGGCACCAGTTGGTCGGCAAGCAGAATAAAGATGACTTTTTCGGAAGGCTCTTCGATTGTTTTTAGGAGGCGGGCAGCAGCAGAGTCACGCATGAGGTGCACTTCATGCACGATGACCACTTTGACTCTGCTTTCGGTTGGTGTGGTGGTGGCAAGGCGAATAATTGCTTCGGCTTCGTCTTTATCTACTGCAGCACCTTCGCGTAACACTTCAATAACGTCAGAGAAGCTGCCGCGCATAATGAGTTCGGCTTCGCGTGATGTTGCGTTATCTGAGCCCGTGATGAGTTGAGCAGCGAATGCTCGTGCAGCTTCGTCTTTTCCGCAACCCTCCGGACCAACGAACAAATACGCGTGCACATTATTTACTGCAAGTTGGTGGAGTTGTTCAACAGCCTTTGCCTGGCCAACAACGCTTTCCCATACCGATTTGGTCATGAGGTAGTTATACCAAGACGGTCTTGCACGCCTTGCAAAATGGTTGCCTGCAGTTCTTCTTTTGGCGGTGTGCCGTCCACAATCATCCAGCGCTGTGGGTCGGCTGCTGCCATGGTATGAAAGCCGGTGTAAATGCGTTCAAAGAATGAACGGTCTTCGCGTTCGAAACGATCGAGTTCGCGTTTCTTCAAACGCTCCAGTAACTGATCGAGTGGCACATCAATGAAGATGACAAGCTCAGGCCAGTTGCCTTGAATGGCCCAATTGTTGAAACGCTTCAGTTCGTCAATATCGAGCAGGCGGCCATAGCCCTGGTAGGCAAGCGAGGAAAATGCACTGCGATCACTAACTACGTGTTTGCCGCTGGCAAGTGTTGGCAAAATGAGTTCGTCAATGTGTTGTGCACGGTCTGCCGACATCATCAGTGCTTCTGCACGAGGCGACAACATGGTGTTGTTAGTGTCGAGCATGGCTGCACGTAGCGCTGCGCCAATTGCCGTGCCACCTGGTTCGCGAGTGGTGATGCCACCAATAGCTTCAGCTAATCGAGTGACGTGTGTGGACTTGCCGCATCCTTCGAGGCCTTCGAATGCGATATATCGGCCCCGCGTCATGGGCTATTTCTTATCAGCCTTTTTCACCGTTTTCTTGGCCGCTTTCTTTACGGCCTTTTTCGCTGGATTTTTGGCTGCTTTTGCAGGTGCGGCTTTTTTGGCCACAGCCTTCTTGCCTGCCTTCTTACGCTTGGTGCTTGGTTCGGCGTCGCGACGGATTGCAAGCAATTCGAATGCTCGTTCTGGCGTGACGTATTCCAAACGGTCACCGCGTGTGAGGCTGGCGTTTGTCTCACCGTCGGTGACGTACACACCAAACTTTCCATCTTTAGCAACGACTGCTTTGCCACTTACTGGGTCGACACCAAATTCGCGCAGCGGTGGTTTTGCCGGACCACGCCTTCCGTACACGCGTGGCTCTGCAAGTTTCGCTAGCGCTTGATCGATTGATACCGAGAAAATTTCGGCTTCAGTTTCGAGCGTGCGACTGTCTTTACCTTTATTGATGTACGGGCCGTAGCGACCATTTTGTGCGGTAATGATTTCGCCATCTGCTGGGTCGAATCCAACGGTGCGGGGAAGTGACAGCAAGCGTTCGGCGTCTTCAAATGTTGTGGCTTCAATGGTCATGTCTTTAAACAGTGACACCATCTTTGGTTTTTCTAAACCAGTTGGTGGCTCGTCCATAGTTCCCCACTGCACGTAGGGTCCGTACTTGCCGGTCTTTTTAAAAACAGGGAGACCGTTAATTTCGCCAATTGGGTCTTCAAACTTAGGGCGGGCCAAAATTTCGAGCGCAACATCAACAGTCAGTTCGTCTGGCGCCATGCTGTCGGGAATACCGGCGGTCTGTTCGCCACACCTTATATATGGTCCGTATTTTCCAGGGCGAGCCTCGATCATGTCGCCCGATACAGGGTGTGGTCCAACATGGAACGCATTTAGGGTTGCAGCGTCGATGTTGTCCTTGTTGTGTTCGACGAGTGGCTTGAGGCCTGGAAGTTCTTGGCCATTGCCGAAATAGAACTCGTGCAACCATTTGTCGCGGTCGCGAGTTCCCATGGCAATTTCGTCAAGTTCTTCTTCAACAATTGCGGTGAATTTAAAATCGATCAGCGTGGTGAAGTGGTCCTTCAACAAACGCACAACAGCGAACGCTGTCCATGAAGGAACAAGCGCTTGGCCCTTCTTCCACACGTAACCACGGTTAATGATGGTGCCAAGAATTGATGCATACGTTGACGGGCGACCAATGCCTTCTTCTTCAAGTCGCTTCACCAAGGTTGGTTCGGTGTACCGAGCAGGTGGCGATGTGTTGTGGCCGTTTGCAGTGATGCTTTCGATGCCCACTGAGTCGCCAACTTTGAGTGCTGGCAACAATGCTTCTTTTTCGTCCTCGTTCTCATCCGCAATTTCTTGATACACCTGGCGATAACCGGCGAACGAAATAGTGGTGCCGCTTGCAGAGAATTCGCAATCGGCTGGTGCGGTGCCTGCACTGATTGTCCCCATTTTTACGGTGACCGTGGTGCCGTTGGTGTCGGACATTTGCGAAGCAAGCGTGCGTTGCCAAATGAGGCGATACAGCGCCAACTCGTTCGGGCGAAGTTCGTCGGCCAGGCTTTCTGGGCTGCGCAGCGGAAGCGATGGGCGAATGGCTTCGTGAGCTTCCTGGGCGTTTTTCACTTTCGACTTATATACGCGAGGTTCGGTGGCCAAGAACTTGTCGCCATACGTATTAATGATCTCGTCACGCACTGCCCCAAGGGCCTCGGCTCCAAGGATGACGGCATCGGTACGCATGTAGGTGATGTAGCCGGCTTCGTATAGTCCCTGGGCCAAACGCATGACTTCACTAGCCGTAATGCGCAGCTTGTTGCCGCCCTCTTGCTGCAGGGTGCTGGTCATAAACGGAGCCTTTGGGCTCTTGCGGTATGGCTTTTCTTCCACACTGCGCACATCGAGTGACTTGCCTTGCAGGCCAGAGGTCAGTTGATTGGCGCGTTCTTCATTAATAACGATGATGCCATCTTTGGCAACACCGAGGGAATCGAAATCTTTACCCGTAGCAATGCGCTTGCCATCAACACTTTGCAGTGTTGCGTTGAATGTTGGTTCAGTTGTCGTGGCGGCTTCTAAGTCCCAATACCCAGCCGACACGTGAGCCATACGTTCTTGTTCGCGCTCTACTACTAAACGAATGGCAGGGCTTTGCACGCGACCAGCAGACAGACCTCGGTTTACTTTGCGCCACAAAATTGGGGACACTTCATACCCAAACAAACGGTCAAGAATTCGGCGGGCTTCGGCGGCGTCCACCAATTTCATATCAATACTGCGTGGGTGGGCGATTGCTTCATCAATTGCAGCCTTAGTGATTTCGTGAAACACCATGCGCTTGGTTTCCACCTTTGGCTTCAGGTATTCAAACAGGTGGGCAGCGATTGCCTCTCCCTCGCGGTCTTCGTCGGTTGCTAGATAGAGGACCGAGGCGTTCTTTAATTCGGCTTTGAGTTCGCGAACGATGGTTGCGCCGCGCTCGGTGAGCTCGTAATTGGGCTTGAAACTGTTTTCAACATCGACGCTGAGACCTTTGCTTGGAAGGTCGGCAATGTGACCGACAGATGCGCGTACAACGAACTCGTCACCAAGAAATTTGGAGATAGTTTTTGCTTTTGCGGGGGACTCAACAATGACGAGTGGCTTAGACATGACTTTTCATCGTTACGTGGTTTGATAGTGCCTTGTCAAGCCTTTCCACGTAAACCCAAATGCGATAAGGGTTTGAATTCGCTAGCGTGACAGTACAAATGCCACACGATGCACATGAACTTTCACTTTCGGAGGTGTCTGTCGGTTTGCGCGAACTCGCATTTAATGAACACACTTTGCATGCGTTGCAGCAAAAATTTTCTGATGTTCGATCACTTCTTGATGCGAATGTGGTGGGTCGAGTTAGCCGGCTTGATCGCGGGTGGAGCACAATATTGATGAGTGCCGCGGGCGAGCACGTGCGGACACGAAACATTGGCGCCGATGTTGCCGTTGGCGACTGGGTGGTGCTGAGCGAAGACTTTGAACGCGTGGAAGAGGTGGTTGCAAGGCAGTCATCGCTCACCCGCCGGGTGTCGTCTGACGTGGTTCGGGCGGAATCGCACACGGTTGCGGCCAACATGGACACCGTGTTGGTGGTGCAGGCAGCCGACGTTGAGCCAAACCTGCGCCGCATTGAGCGCGAGCTAGTGCTTGGTTTTGACAGCGGCGCAACTCCAGTTGTCGTATTTAATAAGTGCGACGAACTGAGCGAATCCGAGATTGCTCAGATGATGTACAACGTGCAGCCCGTTATCGCCGGAGTAGACGCCTACGCGGTCAGTGCCAAAACAGGCTTCGGGCTCGACCACCTGCGAAATTACACCTATAAATATGAATCAGAAACCCCTCAGACCATTGCCATGTTGGGCGCCAGTGGTGTGGGTAAGAGCACGCTGATCAACTCCCTTGTTGGCCATGAGGTTCAGCGCACGGGCGAAGTGCGCGAAGGCGACAGCCGCGGTCGACACACCACCACGGCTTCGGAATTGGTGCAGCTAGCCAACGGTGGTTGGCTGCTTGATACTCCCGGTTTGCGTGTGGTCAGTTTGTGGATGAGCAGCAACGGAATTGAGCGCGCATTCGCCGATGTGTTTGAGGCTTCAAACAATTGCAAGTTCCGCGATTGCAAACATGAAAACGAACCATCGTGTGGCGTGCATGCAGCAGTTGCAAATGGTGAGTTCACTGCAGATCGAGTTGCCAACATGAAAACTCTTGTTGCTGAAGAAGTGACGTTAGAGAATCAGCAAATTGTGTATGCACGCACGCAAGACAAGCGCGGCGTTCGTAAACCGACGACTAACTAGTCCAGTTATCAAACGACAGCGCAACTGTTGCGCCACCACCAGGTGTGTCGGTAATGGTGACTACTGCTTCGTGATCGTCAGCGAACTGTTTCACAATTGCAAGTCCTAAACCCGAACCTGGAAGAGCGCGAGTTGCGGTGGCTCGATAGAAACGGTCGAACACCATTGGCTTGTCTGCATCGCTGATTCCTTGGCCGTGATCAATCACTTCAACGCGAGAACACACGATGTTGATTTCCACATTGTCTGGCGTTGGGCAGAACTTCAATGCATTGTCAAC
>JBAXBR010000078.1:0-5280 GCA_037141855.1 Actinomycetota bacterium
ACCGATTGCCCGCCGCTTCCATTATCGAATTCGGCAAAAGCTTGCGGATCGGGAAGCGTCATTGGCTTGCGTACTGCGGTTGATCGACGAGGTACTGAACCGCCCAATGTGCGACGACGTTCCATCATGTATTGGTATTCAACGCTGTCGTGTGGCGGGCGATAGTACGGGGGTTCGTCTGCGAGTAGTGCACTGTCAGGAATTTCCTCTTCAAGATGCAACGTGTCACGAAGTGTGCGCAACTGTTCGTGTGTCATCTTCTTGATTTGATGCGTTGCATTGCGGCCTTCAATGTCGTGACCGAGTGTCCAACCCTTGACGGTTTTACACAAAATTGCGGTCGGGCGACCCGAGCCAAGGTTTTCTGTCGCAGCTTTAAACGCTGCGTACAACTTGCGATAGTCGTGACCACCGCGAGGCAACGTACGCAATTGTTCGTCGGATAGGTGCGACACCATTTCGCGCAAGCGCGGATCTGGACCAAAGAAGTGTTCGCGAATATAGTTTCCATCTTCAACGATGTAGCGCTGGAATTCGCCGTCAACAGTTGCATTCATTTTGTTCAACAACACGCTGTCGTTGTCGCTAGCAAGAAGTTCGTCCCACTTTGAACCCCAAATAACTTTGATCACGTTCCATCCGGCGCCACGGAAAGTGGCCTCAAGTTCTTGAATGATTTTGCCGTTTCCGCGCACTGGGCCATCGAGCCGTTGCAAGTTACAGTTCACTACAAATGTGAGGTTGTCTAGTTGTTCGCGTGCCGCGAGCGAAATGGAACCAAGTGTTTCTGGTTCATCGCATTCGCCATCTCCGAGAAATGCCCACACGCGACTTTGTGACGTGTCGTCGAGTTGTCGGTTGTGGAGGTAGCGATTGAATCGCGCCTGATATAAAGCCGTGATTGGTCCGAGTCCCATGGACACCGTTGGGAATTCCCAAAACTCGGGCATCAGTCGCGGGTGCGGATAACTAGAAAGTCCTTTTCCTTCTCTGCCAATTTCGCGACGGAAGTGATCGAGGTCGTGTTCGTCGAGGCGGCCCTCAAGAAAAGCACGTGCATAAATTCCTGGTGCGGCGTGTCCTTGGAAATAAATGTGGTCACCTGCGGTGCCGTGATCTTTACCGCGGAAGAAGTGATTGAACCCAACTTCGTACAAGGATGCCGACGATGCGTAGCTGGAGAGGTGGCCACCAATACCTTCTGCGTTTGAGTTCGCACGCACCACCATGACCGCGGCATTCCAGCGAATGTATGCACGAATTCGACGCTCAATGTGTTCATCGCCAGGAAACCATGGCTCATGTTCGCGAGCGATGCTGTTGACGTAAGGAGTAGAAACCGTTGCGGGGAAACTGACCTGAGCGTCGCTGGCGCGTTCAAGTAAGCGCGAAAGCAAATATCGAGCGCGATTCTTGCCGTGCGTTTCAACTACTGCGTCGAGTGAATCGAGCCATTCTGCAGTTTCTGTTGGATCAGCATCAGGCAACTGATGAACGGAACCATCAAAGATCATTGGCTCAGTCTCGCAGACTTACCAGTGGGTACCTGTTCGGGGTGCTGATATCAGCAAGTATCTATCTCGTGATTGTGATTTATACAGACGGTGCATGTTCAGGAAACCCTGGGCCTGGTGGCTGGGCATGGGCAACTGCCCCCACTGGCGAGCCAAGCGACACAGGCGGGGAAGCACACACCACAAATCAACGCATGGAAATAACCGCTGCCATGGAGGCGTTGCGGGCTCACGTAGACCATGAAGGGCCGATTGAAATTCGTTCAGATTCAACCTACGTTGTTCACTGCTTCCGCGATTCATGGCATGTTGGTTGGAAAAAGCGAGGCTGGAAAAATTCACAGCGCCAGCCTGTCGCGAACCGAGATTTGTGGGAGCCATTTATTGAAATGGTGCTTGCACGAGGCGACGTGACCTTTACCTGGGTGAAGGCGCATAACGGAGAGCAAATGAATGAGCTCGTTGATGCATTGGCCGTTGCGGCATCCACTGGATATAAGACAAAATAACGGCAGTCGCTCGGTTTCGCAGCAACCGATGTGGTTGCGTAGTCTTGAAGCATGGATCTCAATGGAACAAGCGCAATCGTTACTGGCGGAGCATCGGGAATTGGTGAGGCATGCGTTCGCTTGCTTGCCAAGCGTGGTGCAAAAGTAGTTATCGCAGACATTCAAGAAGAAAAGGGCAATGCATTAGCCAAAGAAGTTGGCGGTGCGTATTGCAAAGTTGATGTCACGAACACTCAAGACATCATCAACGCCACTGAGATGGCTAAGTCCATGGGGCCAATTCGTGCGTTGGTGAACTCGGCAGGAATTGGTTGGGCGCAACGCACTGTTGGCAAAGATGGCTCATATGAGTCAGCTGCCAACTTGGATGCATTCAAAAAAGTTGTTGCTATCAACTTGGTTGGCACGTTCGACTGCATTCGCATCGTTGGAACTGCAATGAGCACAAATGAGCCCCTGGCCAACGGCGAGCGTGGAGCAATTTGCAACATGGCTTCAGTTGCAGCCTTTGATGGCCAAATTGGCCAAGCTTCATATTCGGCTTCGAAAGGCGGAGTTGTTGGCATGACATTGCCAATCGCTCGCGATCTTTCAGCAATCGGAATTCGTGTGAACACCGTTGCTCCTGGTTTGATCGATACACCGATTTACGGTGAAGGCGAAAACAGCGAGCAGTTCAAGCAGAACTTGCAAAAGGGCGTGCTCTTCCCACAACGCTTGGGCTACCCAGAAGAGCTTGCATCAATGGTTGTTGAAACCATTACCAATAGTTACATGAATGCCGAGACGATTCGCGTCGACGGCGGCATTCGCATGCCGCCTAAGTGATCTAGCAAGACACGTGGCCATGACCCACGTTCTGCATCAGCATCCGTTTACGCCATTTGATCAGTCGCCCGTTGGCGATGTTTCTTCGTTTCGTGCTCTAGCAATTCCTGAAGAGATACTTCCAATGGAAGTGGGAAACCAATTTCGCCATCGCGTAGGAACGAAATCTCTGGATTCGTCGCAGTGGCTGCCGAGCGATGAAGAGACTGAACCAACTATTGCAATGAAGCGCGAATTGTTGCGCCTTCGCCGTGATGAAGTTGTTGGTTTAGTCGAAGGTGGAAGCGATGCCGCTGAAGAAGCAGCGAAGCTCATTGCAGAGTTCTGCGGTGCATCTATTCAAGTGCGGGGAATTGATGCATTGGTCGAAGCTTCATTGCTTGTAGCCGATGACATTGTGGTGATGCAGCCAATGGGTGACGAGCATCAATTAGCGGTTGTTGCGGGAGTGGTGTGTTCTCCCAGCCGTTGGAGTATTCAAACGAAACTCAATATCAACATGATGGCTGTGCACAATCCGGTTCCGCAATATGCGGACCATGTTGGAAAGGCAGTTGACACAACGATGGCCCGGTTGCGTGCTGACCAACCAATGGTGCGTTCAAATTGGACCATTGAAGACCATTGCGCAATGTTTCAACCAGTTGCGCCAAGTGGTCCGCTGGTGCAAGACCCAACGCAGTTGTGGATTCGAATGGAGCGCCAAACACTTCGCGCTTTGCCTCAAACCGGTGGCTCCATGTTCACCATTCGCACCTATCAACAGCCGATTACTGAATATGTGGCTCGCGGTACAGACGTGGCCTTAACGTTGTATTCGTTGGTTGAGCGTTTGCCAGACGATGTCGCGAAATACAAATCAATGTTGCATTATCGCGAGGCGCTGCTCGAATGGCTTGAGCCATTTGCTAGCTAATCAGGTGGTGTAGTCGGCGTTGATTCGCACGTAGCCATCGGTGAGATCGCATCCCCACACAGTGGCGTCACTTGACCCGGTGTTCAGGCTTACGTGAATGCGAACATCGGCACCCTTCATGTATGTGCTGAGCTCGCTTAGTCCCTGGTCATTTACTTGAGTTGGGTATACCTCTTGTGCGCCGAAGCGAATAACTACTCGTTCCTGATTCACGTCTAGGTATTGACTGCATTTGCCAACGGCCATAGCCACCCGGCCCCAGTTTGGGTCTGCTCCATGCACAGCGGTCTTCACCAGAGGGGAGTTCACGATGGCCTTGGCAATGGTTTTTGCCTGCTCATAGTCGCGCGCGTGGTCGACATGTACTTCAATCAGTTTCTCCGCACCTTCGCCGTCCCGAGCAACCTGTTTGGTGAGCGATAAAGCAACTTCGTATAGCGCGGATTCAAAAGCAGACATGTCAACACTTCCAGCAGCTCCACTTGCCAGCACGATTGCGGTATCGCTTGTCGATGTGTCGGTGTCTACCGATACGCAATTAAATGTTTTAGATATGACGCGCTGAAAAATGCTGTTCAGTTCACTTGGCTCAATGTTGGCATCGGTGAACATCATGGTGATGAGCGTGGCCATATTCGGTTCAATCATCCCGACACCTTTTGCCACTCCAACCACGCGTGCGTTTGACCCTGCAACTGTGCATTCGGCAACTTTGCTTACCGTGTCGGTGGTCATGATGCCTCGGGCAACGTCATTTGCCGAGGTGCCTTGAGGTTGCGCCGGAAGCGAGGCAAGACCGGCTCGAACTTTGTCCATTGGGTACTGACGGCCGATTACACCTGTGGATGCAATGAGCACGTCTTTCGGCTCGCACGCCAATGCTGATGAAACACCTGCAACTACTTCACGCGCATTGCTCATGCCTACTTCGCCAGTAGCAACGTTGGCATTCTTTGAAATAATGACGACTGCTTTTGCTTTGTGGTCTGCAATATGTTCACGGCTCACCACAACACTTGGGCCAGCAAAACGACTTTGCGTGAACATGCCGGCAGCGGAACACACCGTGTCGGCTACAACGAGTGTGAAATCGTCAGTTAGGTCTTTAATGCCGACATTTGTAACGTGAGCACGGAACCCTTTGGGAAGCAAAACGGCCATAACTATGCGGCGAAATGCTTCTCAATATTTTCAAGAGTTTTGATCATGAACTTTTCATTGCTTCCCATTGAACCCCTGAGCTTGAGCATGAGAACAGATTTGCTGCCGTTGTAATCAAATTGCTCGGTAACTTTTGTGCCACCGTCAACCGGATCAAGGGTGTAGCGCCAAATGTGACCACCGAAGTGTTGCCAAGCAATACGTCGATTTTCCTCAAACTCAACAACGGTGTTGGTCATTTTGTACGGCACGCCAATCTTCATGTCCATTGCAAATTTCGCTCCCAACGACAAACGTGGTGGAGCAGAAACTTGTGCGGCTTTAACGCTGCCCGAGCCATCAATCTTTGAGT
>JBAXBR010000079.1:0-5131 GCA_037141855.1 Actinomycetota bacterium
ATGGTGCTGGTCGGAGCGTTGGGCGTGATCTTTCGCAAGCACCCAGTACATGCCGCTCTCAGCCTTGTGCTTACGTTGTTTGGAATTGCTGTTCTGTTCGTTGCTCAAAGTGCCGAGTTCCTGGCTGCTGTACAAGTCATTGTGTACGCGGGTGCAATTGTCATTTTGTTCCTCTTCGTCATCATGTTGCTTGGTGTTGACAAGGCGGAAAATCTTCAGATCGAGCCCCTTACTGGCCAGCGCTGGATCGCCGGAGTTGTCGGGCTGGGAATGGTCGGGCTCTTAACGACAGCAGTCATAAGCGGGTCTGATGTGTTGCGACTTCGCGGACTAGGAATTGCAAGTTCAGTTTCGGGTGAAAACGCAGATGCAAATATTCAGCAACTTGCCAATTCCATTTTCTCTGACTATGTCTTTGCCTTTGAAGTCACCTCGGTGTTGTTGGTCGTTGCAGTAGTAGGAACCGTTCTGCTTGCGCGCCGCCGTACTGGCAAGGGGATTGCATGATGTTTGGTTTAGTCGTGATCCCTACTCCAACGTGGTACTTAGTGCTTTCAGCCGTGTTGTTTTCAATCGGTTCTGTTGGAGTACTTGTTCGCCGCAATCCACTCGTCATGTTCATGTGCATTGAGCTCATGCTCAATGCGGTAAACCTCACATTCGTCACTGTGGGTCGAGCAATGTCTGACATCAACGGTCAAGCAATTGTATTTTTCGTCATGGTTGTGGCCGCAGCGGAAGTTGTGGTTGGGCTTGGCATCATCGTTTCCATCATGCGTCGCCGCTCAGGCGTCAACGTTGACGACCTTACGGAACTGAAGGGCTGATCATGACCAGCGCACTGTGGTTGTTGCCCGCATTCCCATTAGTTGGAGCACTCGTATTAATGGTGCTCGGACGCCGTCTTGGCGAACCTCGATCCGGCTGGTTTGCGGCCGCAATGCCGATCGCTTCCTTCCTCGTCACTTTGACTGTGTACTTCAATCTGCTGTCGCGTCATTCTGAAGACCGCCATCAAGTGATCAGGCTTTTTTCATGGATTCCTGTTGGCGCGCTGCACATTGATGTTGCACTTCTTGCAGACCCGCTATCCATCACTATGGCGCTGTTCATCACCGGCATTGGTTCGCTCATTCACCTGTATGCCATTGGGTATATGCACGGCGACCCAAAGTTTTCGAAGTTCTTTTTGTATCTCAACTTGTTCGTGTTCTCCATGCTCATGTTGGTGCTTGGCGAGAACCTGCTTGTTACCTTCCTTGGGTGGGAAGGCGTGGGAGCCTGCTCGTACTTCCTCATATCGTTCTGGCACACGCGCAATAGCGCAGCAGTTGCAGGCAAGAAGGCGTTCGTCACCAACCGCATTGGTGACTTTGGCGTGATGACTGCAATGTTCTTGGCATTCAGCACCATTGGTTCGGTTTCCTATTCATCTATCAACGAAGCTGCACACACTGGCGCACTTGCCCCAGTAACTGCGACTGCAATCGGCCTGCTCTTATTTGTGGGTGCGTGCGGCAAGAGTGCGCAACTTCCTTTGTATCTATGGCTACCCGACGCCATGGAAGGTCCAACACCAGTTTCAGCGCTCATTCACGCCGCAACCATGGTGACTTCGGGAGTATTCCTGATGACACGCATGAGTCCAGTGCTGCATGCTTCGTATTCGTGGGCACCGACCATCATCGCTTGCGTTGGCGCAGCTACTGCGCTGTACGCAGCAACTATTGCAGTTGCGCAAAATGACATAAAAAAAGTGCTCGCATACAGCACGGTGTCGCAACTCGGCTACATGTTCTTGGCCATTGGTTCAGGTGCGTATGTTGCCGCAATCTTCCACATGGTTACCCATGCGTTTTTCAAAGCGCTGTTGTTTCTTGGTTCTGGTTCGGTTATTCACGGCATGCATCACGAACAAGACATGCGTCGCATGGGTGCGCTGCGCAAACTCATGCCTGTTACCGCAATTACATTCATCATTGGCTGGCTAGCAATCGCTGGAGTTCCGCCATTTGCTGGATTCTGGTCGAAGGATGAAATTCTTCTCTACGTGTATGCGAATAACCGTGGCCTCTATGTCGTTGGATTGATTACAGCGTTGCTCACCGCGTATTACATGACACGTCAAGTGATCATGGTGTTTTACGGTGAAGCGAAATGGAAAGACCATGCGCATGACCATGGCGCTCATGGTGATTTCGAACCACACGAGAGCCCGAAGATCATGTTGCTTCCACTCGTGGTATTGGCGGTGCTCTCCGTAATTGGTGGCGCAATGCAATTGCCGTTTACGTCAAAACTTAATTTCCTTGAGCGTTGGTTGGCGCCGGTGGTAGAAGATTCCGAAGCAAATATTCATCACACCTGGGCGTTTCAGAACAAATATGTGTTGTTGGTTGTTGCCGTGCTGATAGCTGCAACTGGAATTGCTGCAGCTTTTGCGGTGTACGCGAAAAAGAAAGTGAAAGCAGTAGAGCCACGAGTGCTCGAACAAGCCTGGTTCTACGACGCTGGCGCGGCAAAACTTGTTGGCGGTCCTGGCCGGGCAGCCTTCAATGCGGTTGCATGGGCAGACTCACACATTGTCGATGGCGCAGTAAATGGCACCGCAACATTGGTGCGAGGAATTGCAGGCCAAGTTCGCAAATCGCAAAGTGGCTACACGCGTGTATATGCGGCGCTTATGGCAGTTGGTGCAGTCGCCTTACTTGCTTGGTTCATGTATCGGGGGATTGCCTGATGTCGATTCCAATTCTCACACTGCTTGTGCTGGTGCCACTTGCTGGTGCAATCGCAGTTTCGCTATTGGCGAAAACGAATGAGTCGCTGGTAAAAAATGTTGCTCTGGTGAGCTCAATTGCAACGGGATTGCTCACCGTGTGGATGCTGGTCAAGTTTCCAACTGGTTCAGCTGGCTTCGAGTTTGTCTCAAAGCACGCATGGGTGAGCGAGTGGGGAATTTCGTGGCATCTCGGCGTGGATGGAATTTCGCTCTTTCTTGTAGTGCTTACAGGAATCCTGTTCCCATTAGTAATAATTGGAATTGATCCCCATCACGATCACAAGCAGTACTTGGTATGGATGTTGGTCCTTGAGGCTGGCGTTATGGGCAGCTTCCTCAGCCTTGACTTATTTCTCTTCTTCGTATTTTTCGAAATTGTTTTGGTGCCGATGTATTTCCTTATCGGTAAGTGGGGATACGACCAGCGTGTATATGCGGCAACGAAGTTCTTTATTTACACGATGGCCGGATCTGCATTTATGTTGGTCGGAATTGTGGCCACAGCATTTCTTGCGCGGCGCGACATTGGCCACTTGTCATTCGATCTCATTGAGATCGCCAATAAATCACACTTTGCCACGGGTACGGGACGCTGGCTGTTCGTTGCGTTTGTCATTGCATTTGCAGTAAAGGTTCCACTGTTCCCATTGCACACCTGGTTGCCCGATGCACACACGCAAGCGCCAACTGGCGGCTCGGTCATTCTTGCTGGAGTATTGCTGAAAATGGGCACATACGGTTTGCTCCGTTTCGGTGTGTATTTGTTCCCAGAGGCGGCGGTGTGGGCCAAGCCAGTTCTGTTGACACTTGCAGTTATCGGAATTATTTACGGTGCGATTGCAGCAACCATGCAGAAAGACTTGAAGCGATTAGTCGCGTACTCATCGGTTGCTCACCTTGGATTCATTGTGCTCGGAACGTTTGCACTCACCAATCAGGCGATCACGGGCGGCGTGATGCAAATGGTGAACCACGGAATTTCAACTGGAGCGTTATTCCTCATGGTGGGAATGATTTATGAGCGTCGTCATACGCGCGCAATTGCAGAGTTGAAAGGCATCCAAGCGGTTGCTCCAATATTTGCTGGGTTCTTTACGCTGGTGATGCTTTCGTCAATTGGACTTCCAGGCTTGAACGGTTTCGTTGGCGAATTCCTTGTTCTCATTGGTTCATTCACCACGGCCCGTTGGTGGGTGATAGCAGCAACAACCGGAGTCATTCTTGCCGCACTGTATTTGTTGTGGGCATATCAGCGTGTGTTCCATGGTGAACCAGACGAAGCCAACAAGTCATTTGCCGAAATCACTAAGCGCGAAGCGATGCTCTTGTCGGTGTTTGTGGCGGCCATTGTGTTTACTGGTGTATATCCGAAGCCAATGTTGAATCGCATCGAGCCAAGTGTGAAGTCACTGCTTGAACACGTCGAATCCCATTCGAATTACAAGCAACCAGAAATCAAGGCGGGCGAATGATGTTGGCTGCAAATATGTTTATTGGCCCAGCAATTGACTGGTTCAAAGTTTCACCATTTCTCTTCATGCTCGGTGGAGTACTGCTCCTCATCCTTGCTGGCTCGCTTACTCCACAGTGGAAAAGTGGCGCTTATGGAATTGTCGGAGCACTTACCGCAGCAGGTTCTGCAGTGTGCACGGCAATGCTGTGGCGCGATTTAGGGGACAGCAAACCAACTTCGCTCCTTGCGAACTCATTGTCTTTCAGCAAGTTCTCCCTGTTTGCAACGTTCAGCATTGCCATTGCTACGTTGCTCGCCATTTTGGTTGCATCAGGATTTTTGGTGCGCGAAGGCGAAGATGGGCCAGAAGTATTCGCACTTATTCTCTCTGCATCTATTGGTGGCATGGTTATGGTGCAGGCCAATGATCTCATCGTCATGTTCCTTGGGCTCGAAACGTTGAGCCTTGCGTTCTATTTATTGACGGCAAGTAGTCGTGGTCGCTCGGCAAGTGGTGAAGCGGGACTGAAGTATTTCGTGCTTGGCGGTTTTGCTTCTGCCTTCTTTTTGTATGGCGTTGCCCTGGTGTTTGGTGCATCAGGTTCAACCAATATAGAAAAAATTGCTGCAAGTCTTTCTAAAGACATGGTGCTTGGCGGGTCATCGTCAATGTTGCTTGCGGGCATTGCTCTGCTGCTCGTAGGGTTCGGATTCAAGGTGTCACTTGTCCCATTTCACACATGGACTGCCGACGTATACCAAGGTGCCCCAACGCCAATCACGGCGCTTATGGGTTCGGTTGGTAAGACGGCTGCTTTCGTTGCACTCTTTCGTGTGTTCACCGTTGCACTGTCCAGTCGTTCCGATGACTGGCGACCAGTAGTCGTAGTGCTTGC
>JBAXBR010000080.1:0-4427 GCA_037141855.1 Actinomycetota bacterium
GTCGCGTACTGCTCATTCCTTAAGGCAATAATGGCGAGGTGACTTACCTCGAAATTGACCGCTCCGACATTCGACATTTTCGAATGCAAACCACTGAACCCGTTGCACTCGCGCCTGGTGAAGTGCGTTTAACGCTTGAACGGTTCGCGCTTACTTCGAACAACATCAGTTATGCCCTCAGTGGAGACTTCCTGGATTACTGGGGGTTCTTTCCTGCTGAAGCCGGTTGGGGCAGATTGCCTGCAATGGGATACGGAATTGTGAGTGAATCGGCGAACCCAGACATTGTGGTGGGCGGCAGATATTTCGGGTTCTTCCCCGTTGGCAGCGAACACATTGTGCAAGCACAGCCGTCGCGAAGTGGCTTCATTGATTCAGGAATACACCGCGAAAAGCACGCCATGGCGTACCGCGCTTTCGACCGCGTCGCGGACACAGCAGGTGAAAACGACAATGCCGTACTCATATTTCGTGGACTGTTTATGACTTCGTTTCTCGCAGAAGACTTTCTTCGAGAAACGAACTTTTATGGAGCAACTCAAGTGCTCATCACCAGCGCATCCAGCAAAACTTCGATCGCACTCGCCCATTGTTTGCGAGCACATTCCGCAATGAGCGTCGTCGCACTCACTTCGGATGCCAACGTTGACTTCGTGAATAGCGTTGGCGAATACCACGACGTAGTCACCTACAACGAGATTTCTTCGCTAGATCCATCAATCCAAACCATGATCGTTGACATGGCGGGCAACCCAGAGATCATTGCTCTAGTTCACACTCACTTTGGTGAATCGTTGAAATACTCATGCAGCATTGGCGCAACGCATTGGGATCAAACGAGTCATCGAGTTGATATTCCAGGGCCAAAACCACAATTTTTCTTTGCACCTAGCCAAGTTTCCAAGCGCAGCAAAGAATGGGGTCGCGAGGAACTAAACAAACGCCTCGAAACAGCACTCAGCACCTTTATTGAAGGTTCTCAACAATGGCTGCGAATTGAACACTCACGCGGCGCGGACGCAGTGAGCGACACATTCGCCCAACTAGTTGCTGGAAAAATGTCTCCTGAAATCGGCAACGTTCTGTCGTTCTCTTAAGTTAGGCACCGACTACAGAGAACCCAAGTGCTCTCGCAGCAATTGCTTGGCGAATGTCGAATGTAACAAAGCGAATTGCAGGAATGCGCAGCCGCTGAGCACATGCCAAATGAAGTGCGTCCAGGGAACGAACATTAAGTGCAGCACCAATTTCCGCAGCTGCCAACCATGTGGTGGGATCTGGCAGAACTAGCGCCATTTTGTCCATGTCTTCTTGTGCAACTTGGTTTGCTCTTCCGAGATCGCTCCCTTTCAGAAGTTTTGATAACGAACGACGAACTTCGACGACCGTGAGCCAACTAGTTGCAAGAACTTCATCTGCGTCTACAAGCGACGTGGCGTACTCGGAATCTGGTTCTTTCACATATCGCTTCAACAAAGCGCTTGAGTCGACATACGTTGTCATTCGCCACGATCCTCGGTAATCACATCCATTGATCGACGCTGTGACAGCAAGTGCAAAGGAGCATTCAATTTCCCAGTTCGTGATGGCGGTGTTATCCAACCCTCTTCAACGCCCAACGACATTTGATCGCCACCGGGAATCGCCACGATTAAAGCCTTTGGAACGCCGCGATCAGTGACCACAACTAATTCGCCATTCGCTGCCCTATCTAAGTATTCAGAGAGGTTTTGTTTGAGTTCTCGCACGCCAATATTCATGTGTCCACATTATCAACCAATGTGGACACAACCACCTCATGAGGGATTAGTACGGAAGCGTGTAGGTATTTTCGAACTCGTCTTGCACCACCGTGGCAAGCGATGCACTGGTATCAACCACTAATTCGCTCTCCAAAATTCTCGTGCGATACGACCAACCCTCTGGAAGCGCAAGGCGCTCGCCAAGGGTTGCCAACGACTCTTCTGTCATTCCTGGGTCAACACCAACACAGCGTGCCTGCATGACCAATGCGCGACCATCTGGGTCAACCAATTCATACACAGTTTTCCCTGCATCAAAAAAGAACACCGCACCGCGGTTCACATTGCGAGCCACATACGGCCCAGCTGCAAAATCAGCGCCAATTGGAATGGTTGCAATTCGTCGCATTTGAATGCCGTTGAAGTCTTTAAACACGGGGTCCACTACCGCAACTTTGCTGCCAAGCCCATCGAGAACCCAATAACGCGGACCATTTAGCTTTGTAAACACCGCACCCATGTCTTTAGCGATCTCATCGGCGTTCAACGTTTCCCATAACTCCTGCGGGCAATCATTCAGCATTTGAGTGCCGTACACCTCGGCCTCTAAACCGGTGTCACGCAAGAACATGGCAAGCACCTCGCCGTAACGAACTCCGCGCATATGGTCAATCAGTCGTTGTGGTGCCGTTTCAGCCATCGTAAAACCCTAGTTCGTTGCTCTTGTTAGATCACTTCTAGGCTTCGTGTATGAATTACGAAGAGATCGCCCAAGACCGTCGCAGTATCCGTGGTTACAAGACTGACCCAATTCCACGAGAGATTCTCGAAGAGATCATTCACATCGCCAAGCACGCACCGTCGTCAATGAACACGCAACCATGGCATTTTCACGTGCTTACTGGCGAACCACTCGAACGCATTCGCAAAGGCAATACCGAAAAGATGATGGCTGGTTCTTCAGTTGATCGCGAGATCAAACTGAATCATGGTTACGAAGGCCCGCACCGCGAACGACAAATTGAAATTGCCATTCAGCTATTTGAAGCAATGGGTATAGCCCGTGATGACAAAGAGCGTCGTATGGACTGGGTGATGCGCGGCTTCCGCCAGTTTGACGCGCCGGTTTCTATCGTGATCACCGTTGACAAGGCACTTGCCGATGACACCATTGCCCACTTCGACTGCGGTGCTGCAACATACGGGCTCGTACTTGCTGCATGGTCGAAAGGCATCGGTTCAGTCATTAATGGTCAAGGAATAATGCAGTCTTCAGTAGTTCGCGAAAACGCGAACATTCCTGAAGACCAGGTGATTATGACCTGTGTTGCAATGGGCTACCCAGATGAATCATTTGTTGCGAACGACGTGAAATCACGCCGTTCGCCAAACGACAAGGTTGCCTCGTTTATCGGTTTTGCCTGATTACTGCAGTGCGCCAAATAGGCGTATGGTGACATCACATGGACATCACCGGAAAACTCGTGGTAGCAGCAGTAACACACACTGAAACTCGCATTTGGGCAACCGATGCACATCGAGGCGACAAACCTGAAGTTGTTGCACGGCCAGCGGCAGAACACGTGCATCATCACGTACGCCAAGAACAAACTACGCACGGTCATGAAACCAATCGCTTTGAGCATCCATATCTTGAAGGTGTAGCCGTTGCACTTGCGCCTGCCGGACAAATCCTTCTCGTTGGTCACGGCAAAGGAAAGTCGAACTCCATGCTGAAACTGATCCAGCACCTAGAACGCACGCATCCAAAGACTGCAGAAAAAGTGGTTGCCGCTCTCGACGTGAATGTTCCCGCGCTTACTGAGCCACAAATATTGGCTGCTGCCCGCGAATGGTTTGACGATCACAAAAACGGCTAATCACTCCGTGACAAACTTAAATATGAATCACACCGTTGTTGGAATAATCGGGACGGCCTTTGTTGCCATTTACGCAATCTGCTCTGGTCGTTGGGTATCCACAGATGCAGAGTGGTATCGCTCACTTCCTCGCCTGGCCTGGCAGCCACCCAGCTTCGTATTCGGAATCATCTGGCCATACAACTTTGCGATGCTTATCGTCGCTACATGGCTCGTCGCAAGCCGACTATCAAACATAAACCAAATGGTTTGGCTCGTCTCTCTCGCACTAAGTGTGATTGCCGCGCTTTCCTGGGCAAAGCTATTTTTTGTGTCGCACTCGCTTCTTGCAGCTGCTTTTGCTCTCGTGCTTACAACCGTATTCACAATCCCGCTACTCGTCCTCGCGTTTCGTGCATCTCCAGTTCTTGGTTTTGCTTTTCTGCCTTACCAACTCTGGTTAGCAGTGGCTACGTCGCTCGCATTCGGTTTCGCCGCATCAGCAATTCATCGCTCGTAGAAGTAGATACTATTAACGCATGGCTCAAACTCAATTGACAGTTTCTGGAATGACGTGCGATCACTGTGTGCGGCACGTGACTGAAGCAATTTCCAAAGTTGCTGGAGTTAACAGTGTGACAGTGAAACTAGCTGAGGGTCTTGCAGAAATCGATTCTGATGTCTCTTTTGATCTCCAAGCAGTAAAAGATGCAGTTGTTGCTGCTGGGTATTCCGCTTAATTCTTAATTCAGCGCCCCCGGCATGAATCGAACATGCGACCTGCGGTTTAGGAAACCGTCGCTCTATCCACTGAGCTACGGGGGCC
>JBAXBR010000081.1:0-4426 GCA_037141855.1 Actinomycetota bacterium
AGGTAGAGATTGTTCTGTGAGTAACCCGTACCAGCAAGCGCTGGGTTCAACACTCATCGACCGCACCGTACGCGAGCGCATTGTGCTCGTTGGTGTGATCTTTGATGGACACGACGAATTAGAAGTTGACGAAAGCCTGGACGAGCTAGGGCGACTTATTGACACCGCGGGTGCAGACGAAGTTGGTCGTTTAACGCAGCGCCGCGACGCACCAGACTCTGCGTATTACATCGGTAAAGGTAAAGCGTTCGAACTAAAAGAATTGTGCCTCATGGTGGACGCCGACACGGTTGTGTTCGACAACGAATTGGCACCTGCGCAGCAATACAACTTGGAAAAGTTGTTGGGTCGCACTGCCATCGACCGCACCGCAGTCATTTTGGACATCTTCGCGCAGAACGCACACACGCTTGAAGGTAAAGCACAAGTAGAACTTGCGCTGTTGCGATACAAATTGCCGCGACTCCGCAGAGGAATTTCGGAAGCCATGTCGCAACAAGGTGCCGGCATTGGTTCGCGTGGTCCTGGTGAAACGAAACTTGAAGTTGACCGTCGTCGTATTCAAGACAAGATCGCGAAACTCACTCGCGACTTAAAGCACCTGCATGAAAACAGGCGAGAGCAGGGCAAGAGCCGCGCTCGCAGCGGCCTTGGTTCAGTAAGCATTGTTGGATACACGAACGCCGGTAAGTCCACGTTGCTCAATCATTTAACGCATGCAGGTGTGCTTGCGGAAAACCGTTTGTTCGCAACACTCGACCCAACTACGCGCCGTCTTGCGCTTCCTGGTGGAGAGCCCGTGTTGCTCAGTGACACCGTTGGTTTCGTGAAGCGACTTCCGCACGGATTGGTGGAGTCGTTTAAGAGCACGCTTGAAGTTGCAGTACTCAGCGACTTGCTCATTCACGTTGTGGACAGCACGGCAGTAGACCCAGAGAGCCAAATTCATGCGGTGCACGAAGTGCTGCAAGAAATTGGGGCAGGCCCAGTGCCCGAACTATTGGTGTTTAACAAAGCCGACTTGGCACCCGAGGCGGCTCAGCGTTTGCTATCGCAAAACGAAGGCTCCGTTGCAATTTCTGCGGTAACAGGCGAAGGAATTGACGAGTTATTGCGTACTATCGGAGATCGCATGCGCGCCATTTCGGTGGTGGTGGAACTATTAGTTCCCTACGACCGTGGCGACATTGTGGCTTCAGTGCATCGAGAAGGAGAAGTGGTGTCTACGTCGAACGAAGAAGAGGGCATTCGCATTCGCGCGCGACTTGGCGATGCTTCTATTGGTCGATTGTCGCAGTACGTCATTAGTCAGCAGAAGGGCAGTTTGTGACACAAGGTTTCGTTCCACCTCCGTACCCATACGACCGTCTCGATGCGTTTAAGGCTGTTGCCAGCAAGTTTGATGGCGGAGTAATTGACCTCTCCGTTGGCGACCCGTGCGACCCACCAAGTGCTGCTGTTATTGCAGCGTTGTCATCGTCAAACCTCGAGCGCGGATACCCGCCAAGCATTGGTATCGAGCCATTGCGTGCTGCAGTGCGTTCGTGGATGCAACGCAAGTTCGACATTGACATTCCACTTACACAAATTGCGGCTGCGGTTGGCAGTAAAGAGTTTGTTGTCACCACGCCACAGTGGATGAAACTACGCACACCATCGCGCGACACCGTGTTGTTTCCGGCAGTCAGCTACCCAAGTTATGCAATGGGCGCAACGCTGTCGGGCTGCAGGCCAGTCGCAGTGCCAATGACGCCAACAGGTGGCCTTGACCTCTCGAAGATCAGCGCAGACGACGCGAAACGCGCGCTCATGATTTGGATGAACTCGCCAAGCAACCCAACTGGCGCACTCGACGACATGGAAGCAGTCGTGAACTGGGGCCGCGCAAACGACGTACCCGTGTTCAGCGACGAGTGCTATGTGGAATTCACATGGCAGGGCAAGCCAACCACCGCGTTGCAATACGGAACGCAAGGCGTCGTTGCGTTGCACTCATTGTCGAAGCGTTCAAACCTTGCAGGTTTGCGTGTTGCGTTTTACGCAGGCGATGCCGAAATTGTTCACTACTTAAAAGAAGTGCGTAAGCACGTGGGCATGATGGTGCCTGGCCCTTCACAAGCCGCAGGTGTTGTTGCATTGAACGACGACGACAGTGTGAAAGCACAAGGTGCTGTTTATCGCGGTCGCCTAGAGCGTGCGGCAACCGTGCTCAGCAAATGGTCGGGCAGAAACATCGAGTTGCCTGCTGGCGGTTTCTATTTGTGGTTCGACGCCACAGACGGCTGGGAATTTGCCGAACGTTTGGCAACCGAAGGTGGGGCATTGGTTAGCCCAGGTGACTTCTATGGCGCAGGCGGTTCGAACAACGTGCGCGTTGCCGTGGTGCAACCCGATGCGCGCATAGAGCTAATGGCTCAACGCCTCGGCGTTGTTTAATTATTTAAGCGACGTCTATAAACGACGCAATACGGTGACGAGCTTGCCGTACACCGACACCTCGCCTTTTTCGAACACCATTGGTTTCATGGTTGAGTTCGAAGGCGTGAGCGTAACTTTTGCACCACTCTTCGTAAACGTTTTAATGGTGGCCTCGTCACCAGGAATTCCTGCAATAACGATGTCACCATTGTCGGCAGTTACTTGCTGACGGCACACCACGAAGTCACCATCCAAAATGCCGGCATCGATCATGGAGTTTCCGCGCACGCGCAACATAAATAATTCGCCGTCACCCGTGAAGTCCATAGGTAGGGGAACAAGTTCTTCTACGTTTTCTTGTGCAAGCACGTTTACGCCTGCTGCAACATCGCCAACGAGGGGAACGTGTTTCGTCGGCCTGCGCTCCATGGCAACACCGCTGGATGCTTCGTAACGAACTTCAATTGCGCGTGGCTTCGTTGGATCGCGATGCAGGTAGCCAAGCTTTTGCAACGTAGCCAAGTGGTTGTGCACGGTGGCTGAAGAAGAAAGACCAACGGCCTCGCCAATTTCGCGCACCGAAGGCGGGTAACCGCGGTCGCGCATGTTGGATTCGATGAAATCGAGGATGCCGCGCTGGCGGTCGGTGAGCTGGGTATGGGCTGGCTGGGGGGCTGAAGTCATGGCTCAATCGTACGGGTGTTCGCCCCCAGAGTCAAACACCTGTTCGGAGAACAAATGTTCGCCTAAATCCAACAACTACGAACACCCGTTCGCTATGGTGGAAGTACCAGTTCGAAACCCCCATAAAACCCCTACAAACAAAGGAACTCATCATGGCCGCAACAATCCACTACCTCAACTCCCCACATCACCCAGCAGTCCGTTCGGCATACGTTCGGGCAATGCCTCGCCCGGCTCAGGCCGTGTACCGCCGCCGCAGGGTGGGCGTGTTGGCCATTGCCGTGGCAATTGCCGCCATTGGCACCTTCGGACTTAATGGCACCAAGGCCAGCGCAAACCCAGCTTTGGCTGGTCAGCAAACAGAGCCAAATTACGTAATTGCACAAAGTGGCGACACCCTCTGGGCCATTGCGAATCGCATTGCACCGCAAGCAAATACATCAGATCTTGTCGATGAATTGGTGCGCATGAACGGTGACAGCATCAGTGTTGGTCAACGCGTACTTATTCCATAATCGCTCACATAGATATATGACAGGTAGTACTGTCCCTAGAGTGCATTGTCCGAGTTGTTCTCACGACGACACCAAAGTCATTGACTCACGGATGTCGGAAGAAGGAAGTGCAATTCGCCGACGCCGCAGTTGCCCACAGTGTGCATACCGCTTCACCACCTACGAGCGTTTAGAAGAAGTACCACTGCATGTGCTGAAGCGCAGTGGCGGTAAAGAGCCTTTCGATCGGGCCAAAATGATCGCCGGAATTCAGGCCGCCGTGAAGGGCCGCCCAGTAGATGCCCTTGCCATTATCGACATGGCCGAACGCATTGAAGACAAGTTGCGCCTGTTGGGTGGCGACGTCACGTCAAGCGATGTTGGTCACGCAGTGCTCGACGAACTTCGCATTGTTGACGAAGTTGCATACATGCGTTTTGCAAGCGTGTACAAAAACTTTGATGATGCTTCAGACTTCAAACGCGAACTTGCGTTGTTGCAAAAGCACTCCACTGCTCGCGCGTAGTTTTTCAGCGCGTGTAGCGCAAAAACAAAAAGCCGTCTTCTTCGCACACGTGTGCAAGTGTGTATCGCTTCAACACATCAGGTGCGCCATTTGTTAAACGCGGGCCACTTCCGCCCACCATGTTGGCGCTAATCGTTACGTTTATTTCATCCACCAAATTGGCGGCAAGCATGGCGGCGTTCAATGTTGGTCCGCCTTCAAGCTGTGCGAAGTTTCCTTTCAGTTGAGTAACTGCTTCAGCCAAATTCACTTCGGTATTTCCTGCGCGAACGCATTCAATGCCTGCAGGTGTCGCTGCGGTTTC
>JBAXBR010000082.1:0-4335 GCA_037141855.1 Actinomycetota bacterium
TGCAGCGCTTTTTCCATGTTGGTTGCAGAGACGTTTGGGTCTGCATCAACTCCAAGTGCCATAAACACTTCAAACATCTTGAAGGCATTGTCCAAACTTGCCTGTGCGTTGCGCTCGGCAATTGGTCGTCGCTCTTGCGTATATGTATGGAGGGTTGTTATATCGTTCAGCCCACGCTTTGTGCGGTCAATCTTCCACAGCACATTGTGGGCGTCTGCAATTCCAGTGTTCAAACCCATTCCACCAGTAGGGGGAAAGCGGTGTGCAGCATCTCCAGCAAGAATCACTCGACCACTCAAATAATCGGATGCCAGCTGTGACGTCATGGTCCATGCCGACTGCCGCAACATGGTTAAGGGAATGTCATTTGGTGCAAGCGCTTTGTTGATGATCTGTTTGCACTCTTCATCCGAGTGAGGCTCAGTTGGTGCTTCTGCAACCGGTTGCATGTACACCCACTCGTTGTCGCCGCCATGACTAACCAACGCACCACCTGAAAGCGGGTCACAGATCCAGTACAGAATTCCGGGATGCTGTCCAACAAGTGTGGATAGGTCGGCACGGAAATGAAACATGGCGAACTTTTGTAAGTTGTCCGGCCCATCCATGGAGATTTCGGTGGATTGTCTCACTGCGCTAGAAGAACCATCGCAGGCGAGTAACCACGTGCTTTGCACAATGCTTTGATGATCGCCATTGGTGAGTGTGGAAGTGACTGAGTGTTCGTCCTGTGTTTGGTTCAGCCAGGTGGTGGAGTATTCAACATGAATGTTTCGCTTGGCCAATTCATTTACGAGTATCGGCTCTAGGTGATGCTGAGCCAAGTTGCGTAGTGGTGTGGGGGTGAATTGCAGATTGTCGTCGCCCTGTTGTTCGTATTGCAAAGAGCCCAATACACGTTCGCCAAGCCTGGTTACCCAGTGCACCTTTCCCGCCCGGTCGGGGGATTGCGCGTGTTTTCGCAGCTCGTCAACATTGACACCTATTTGACGCCATATCTCAAACGTGCGAGCGTTAATGACGTGTGCTGCTGGTGCGCGCTGTGTACTTGGTCGTCGTTCAATAATGCGAACTACGAGGCCCAGTTCATGCGCGAGTAATGCACTTGTGAGGCCAACTGGACCTGCACCAACAATCAAAATGTCGGTTTTTGCATTCATAGTTGCCGCCTAGAACACGCCTTCGTAGCTACCGCCATCAAGTTGCAAGTTTTGTCCACTGATGTATCCAGCTTGGGCCGAACACAAAAACGCACATGCATCGCCAAACTCATTGGGTTGGCCAAGCCGCCCAGCCTTGATGGATTTCACCTGTTCTGCGCGAGCCTCTTCGTAGGTGATGCCGCGGAACTGCATAACCAATTGCGCCATTTGTTCCTGTCGATAGGTGTCAAAACGCTCAGGCAACAATTGATTAACGGTGACATTGAATTGCGCGAGGTCTTTGGACAGGCCTTTCAGTATTCCGGTGAGACCAAGGCGTGGCCCATGCGACAGTGACATCGCTGGATTGGGTGACTTCACCATGGCAGAGCTGATGGCAATAATGCGACCAAACTTCCGCTCGCACATGCCTGGAATAACACGCTGCAAAAACATGAGCGGTGCAGTGAGGGAACGTTGTACCGATTCGGTCATGTCGGCATTCGAGATATCGCTAAACATTTTTGGCGATGGTCCTTCGCCATTGAGCAACACAATGTCTGGAGTTTGGCAGGCGTTCATGAGCTCTTGTTGAACCTCATCGGTGGAGGAGTCGCCAACAACTCCGGTTACTCGAACGGAGTATTTGGCTGATAATTCATTGACGGCCTTGTCAACATCGTCTGCGGTTCGTCCGTTGATAACAATGCTGACGCCCTCTCTCGCCAAACTTTCCGCACATGCGTAGCCAAGCCCGCGGCTTGATGCCAACAGAATTGCTTTGCGTCCTGAAATTCCGAGATCCATGACAGTCCTAGATCAGTCCGCGTGCTTCACGTGCTGCGGCGATGTCGAATAGGTCGGGCTGATTAATAAACGACTCAGGTTCTTTTGGTCCCCATACCGAAAAGCCTGCAGGGCCATCAGACCCTTCCCAGTCAAGCTTGCAATGGTTTTGTGCCCAGTCTTCGTCGTCAGTGATTTGATCCATGTCGGAAAAGAACTCGAACATGTTTCCCGATGGGTCGGTGAGATACCAGAACATGTTGGCACCCAAATTGTGGCGACCTACACCAACCACGTTTGCGTCTGGTCGTTCAGCGAGTACTTCCATGCCTAACTTTCCAATGGCATCGACATCGTCTACTTCCAGCGCGTAATGATTGAGATGACTGGTGAATCCAGGGTGGATAAACAAGTTGTGATGATCCGATTCCACACGCATGAAGGTGGCGATTCCATTCAGGATTTGGTCGGAAACCTTGAACCCGAGTCCGTTTAAATAGAAATCAGTGACCTTCTCAAAATGTGGAGTGCCAATGACCACGTGACCAAGGCGACGCGGAGGTCGTGGCTTCAATTCAGTGAGTGCTTCTGCTCGAGCACCATCGCGATTGATCTTCCCTGAAGAATTGAGAATGCGATCAGGTGAAGGTGTGAGTGGGGCTGGAGCACCGACTTCAACAGAGATGGCATGATCAACGATTGGGTCTTTGCACGTAAGTGTTGTTCCCGAAATGGTGGACTCCACTCCCATGTCGCTCAAGCGCTTAGCGATATTGGCTAGATCTTGTTCGAATTCGCAACTGAGATGCAATGCGGCAAGGTGCCGGTAGTCGTCTTCAATGATGGTGATCTGTTTGTTGCGATCTGTAGTGCCAAGAGTCCCTGAAGAATCTGCAGTGAGGCCGCGGCGCTGCCAAAATTCGCTGAGCTCCTGCGGATTCTTCACTGCAAGATCAATGGAAAGTATTCCATTCAGAGCCATGGTTACTTCGCTTTCTCGTAGTTGCTAATGCGACGACACACGTTCGTAAGTGTTCCCAATCCTTTAATCGTTGAGGTGACGACATCGCCATCTTTAAGAAACTTGCCTTGAGTAGCACCAATGCCGTCTGGGGTGCCAGTGAAAATAATGTCACCTGAAGTAAGCGTCGTGATGCGCGATAGGTATTCGATGAGGTACGGCACATCGAAGATCAAATTCTTCGTGGAATCGCTTTGTCTCACTTCGTCGTTCACGCGAGTTTCCATGACAAAATCATTCAAATTTGCAAAGTGATCCGTTGAATAGACAAACGGACCGATTGGACCGAACGTGTCGAATGACTTCCCCAGATCAAAGTGGGGAGGTTGTGCAGCAAATTGTGCAAACCGATCTGAAATGTCTTGACCAACTGTCACGCCAGCGACGTGGCTCCACGCGTTTTCTCGGTCGATGTCTTTTCCGCCAGTACCGATAACGACCACAAGTTCTACTTCGTAGTCAACTCCGTCGGAGCGCATCTCGATTTCCGATGTCGGACCAACAAGGCACGAAGGGAATTTAGTGAACACGAGTGGGTTGGTGGGGAGCTGCATAGATGCTTCGTCTGCATGGCTCTTGAAGTTCAAGCCAACCGCATAACAATTTCGAGGCATTGTTACTGGTGGACCAAGCACGACATCGTTAATTTTTCCGGTGGGAGTTGACGCAGGAACTTGTGAGGCAAGTTTGTGCAATTGTTTTTCTGCAGCGATGGCATGCATTGGGTCGCTTGATAGCGAACCGTTGCTCAGTTGTTCAATATCAAAATAATGCTGGTCGGATACGAGCACGGCTCGACCGCCAACGTTCCCCAAAACGAATGGCATGGGGCAGATAGTACGACATCAAACTATTTGATGTCAAAGTAACTGGATACAGTGAATATATGGATGCCAATGAGTTGATTGATGAAACGGTTTCGTCTTGGGGTGAGCAGAGGCCGGACCTTGAATTTGAAGCAATGAGAGTCGCTTTGGGTATCAATGTCGTCACTGCCCAATACTCAGAGATTTATGGAGATCTCATTAAGTCGCTTGGGATCACGTTGGGAGAATTTGACGTACTTGCAACACTTCGCAGGAATGGAAAACGTGGTGTACTCACGCCGAAAGAGCTTGCGCGTGTAGCGATGATTTCTCCAAGCGGTCTCACAAACCGTCTTACTCGTCTAGAGAATATGGGGCACATTGATCGTCAAATGGACCCTGCAGATCGCAGAAGTTCGCTTGTTCGACTCACTTCTAAAGGTGCAAAAACTGCAGACGTTGCGATTGAGCGTTTATCTGGAGAAATGAATGCTGTTTTTCAAGGTTTAAATAAACGAGACCTGGAAGCCTTTGAGAGAGTTATTGAAGCCTTGCTCGGGAATGTCAAATCGAAAATGTC
>JBAXBR010000083.1:0-4289 GCA_037141855.1 Actinomycetota bacterium
TCGCGTTAGTCGCGAGCCCACTGCAGCGAGCGGCTTACTGCGCGCTTCCATAATTCGTAATCAGCAGACTCTGAGCCAGAAAGCGAAGGCTCAAACTGCTGGTCCAGTTGCCATGCATCGGTGACCGATTGCAAAGAAGACCACACACCTTCTGCAATGCCTGCAAGGAACGCAGCACCCATCGCAGTGGTTTCCAATTCGCGCGGACGCAATACATTGACGCCGAGTTGGTTCGCTTGTAACTGAAGCAAAACGTCCATCACTGCAGCACCGCCGTCCACGCGCATGTCGGTGACTGATACTCCAGCAGCACTGGTCATGGCATCAACTACGTCGCGTGTTTGAAAAGCAATTGATTCCACAACTGCTCGGGCAATGTGCGCGCTTGTCGTTCCGCGTGTGATGCCAAGAATGGCGCCGCGAGCGTATGGGTCCCACCATGGGCTACCCAGCCCCGTGAAGGCAGGGACAACAACTACTCCGCCGGAGTTTGCAACTGATTCCGCAAGCGGACCGATTTGTGAAGCATGGTCGATGATGTTGATCCCATCGCGCAGCCACTGAATAGCGCTGCCGGTGACAAAGATTGCGCCTTCAAGTGCGTACGTCGTTTCGCCCTTGCCTAAATCCCATGCAACGGTGGTGAGCATTCCTTCAGTTGGAGGTGGGCAAGTGGTACCAACATTCATCAGCACAAAACTTCCCGTGCCGTACGTGTTCTTGCTGCTTCCAGTTTCGAAACACGCCTGACCAAACAATGCTGCTTGTTGATCGCCTGCAATTCCTGAAATTGGAATACCTGCCGGAATGCCAGACGTTGCAGCAGTTGCTCCTACGCGACCACTTGATGCCACAACTGTAGGTAGCGCATGTTGTGGAACGCCGAACAACGAGCACAACTCGTCGCTCCAGCGCATGGTGGTGATGTCAAACAACATGGTGCGACTGGCATTCGATGCATCGGTAACAAACGAAGCGCCTTGTGTGAGGTTCCAAATGATCCAGGAGTCGATGGTGCCGAGTGCAAGTTGTGGAGTAATGGGAACGTTGCCATGCACCAGCAGCCACTCCATTTTGGAACCAGAAAAGTATGGGTCTAAGACAAGTCCGGTTTGTGCGCGCACAAGTTGAAGCTCGGAAGAGAGTTCTTTGCAACGGTCCGCCGTCCGACGGTCTTGCCACACGATTGCCTTGCCGTATGGATTGCCCGTGAGTTTGTCCCATGCAAGAACGGTTTCACGTTGATTGGTAATGCCGATAGCGGCAATCGGTGCATTCACCTGAGCTATCACGGTGCTCAACGTTGCGTGCACTGCCTGCCAAATTTCGTTTGCGTCGTGTTCTACCCAACCAGGCTTGGGGAAGTACTGCGTAAATTCCTGATAGGCCGAAATTGAAGGTGTGCCATCTGCGTACACAGCGCGAGACCTGATTCCGGTTGTACCTGCATCGATCGCAATGACGACTGCAGTCGTGCTCATGGTTTGTTCAGGTTGGTCTGCTGCGATGGATCAATGTCACGAGGTTGTTTGTCGGTGGGAATACCGCATGAACCAAGTAGCGGAAGAGCAGTTGCCAGCGCGATGAGCAACATGGTGCGGAAGCGTGTAGGGCAATGATGCGAAGTAGTGGTCATTGATGGTGCTCGTCATGTGTAGTTGCAGTATCGATTGGTAGTTCAACAATAAATCGTGCTCCGCGTATTCCGTCTGTGCGGTTTTCCGCCCAGATTCTGCCACGATGCAACACCACATGTTCGCGTGCGAGTGCAAGCCCAAGTCCTGCTCCTTCGGTACCTGTGCGTCTACCCGCAGCACCACCGCGCGAGAACCGCTCAAATATTTTGCTGAACTCGCCTTCGATCAAGCCGTCACCGTCATCTTCAACAATGATCCACACGTTGGCTGCAGGGGATTCATCGTCGGCAAGTTGAATGACAATTTTTGGTTTTCCCCCGCTGTGGATGCGCGCATTGTCGATGAGGTTGGCAATCACTCGTGCAAGGCGGCGTTTGTCGCCCCGAATGGCAACTAGGGCAGCGATGTCGTCGCAACGGATTTCGGTACGAGGAAGACTGCTCACCGATACGGCTTGCTTAATGAATTCAAAAAGCGAAAGTGGTTCGAGCACCAAGCGAATTGCACCAGCATCGAACCTACTTATTTCGAGCAAGTCTTCGACGAGACCTTGGAAGCGGGCCACATCGCTCGACAGCAGATCGAGCGCAGCTTGCGAGCGCTCGGGCAGATCATCACGGCGAGATTCGAGTACTTGCACGGAAGCCGCAAGCGTCATCAGTGGACTGCGTAGCTCGTGACTGACATCCGATGTGAAGCGCGCATCACGTTCAACTCGTTCCTGCAGCGTCGTCACCATGTCATTAAATGCTGAAGTGAGTGCTTGCATGTCAGGGTCATCAGTTGGTTCAAGCCGAGTTTCTAAACGTCCATCTGCAATAGCGCGCGCTGCTTGAGCAGCATTAGCTAGAGGTCTCACGGCGCGCCGAGATGCAAATACCCCTAGGGCAATGCCAACGAATGTGGTGATGATTGCCGCGAAGGCGAGTGCGAGGCGCACACTTTGGAGGGCATCGCGTACTTCTCGCAGATTGTCGTACTCAAAATAGATGGCATTAATTCGCGGTAATGGAATTCCAACAATGAGTGCTTGCCCTTTAGTGCTGTCGACAATCATTGATGCGGCTTTTTGATCGCCTTGAACGTGTTTGAGGAGCACGGGCGGAATCATCTGACGCGAAAATACTGGACTGCTGCCTGTCCATAAATTGTTGATGTAGATCAGTCGAAAGGCACTTCCACCTTGGTCAAGGGCAACAAGTATCTCAGCAGGTGCTCGCAGTAAATCGTTTTGTGTGCGCCGTGCGTTGACGATTGCCTGGTTGGTTTCTGATGTCACTCGCTGATCAACAAGGTTTGAACGCGTAAATGAATAGGTAACTAGAGCAAGAACGCTGGAAAGCAACAGTGCTCCAGCAACGAAGATGAGCAAGATTCGATTGCGCAGACCAACTCTTCGCGGGCGCAATCGATGAACGGAACTGCGAATCAGTTTGCGTGTGCGTGTGAGGCGGTACCGAGTATCGGGCTGATCGGAAAAAATATCTGTCACGACTGCAAGCGATAACCAAGACCACGAACCGTCACCACGTGGGTTGGATTAGCTGGATCGGTCTCCACCTTCATGCGTAGTCGGCGGATGTGTACGTCTACTAAGCGGCCATCGCCGAAATATCCGTATCCCCACACCTTGTCGAGCAGTAATTCGCGACTAAATACTCCACCCGGATCATTTGCAAGCTCGCAGAGCAAGCGGAATTCGGTTTTGGTGAGTTCTACCTCTGCATTGTCGAGCAGCACTTTGCCTTCGTCAGGGATGATTTCTAAATTACCGAACACCAATTTTGAGTGCCCTGGTTTAGATGGTCGCACGCGGCGAAGTAGCGCACGAATGCGAGCTGCGAGCTCTTTTGGTGCAAATGGTTTGGTGAGATAGTCATCTGCTCCTGCTTCAAGACCAGCGACCACGTCGTGAGTATCTGCGCGTGCTGTCACCATCACAATTGGCACATCGCTTGATTTGCGAATGTTGCGGCAGAGCTCGAATCCATCAATGCCAGGAAGCATGATGTCGATCAGAACGACATCGGCAGGGTGCTTGGCGAAAATTATTATTGCTTCTTCGCCGCTTGCCGCTTCGTCAACGATCCAGCCTTCGTCTTCGAGTGCAAGTTTGACCGAGGCGCGAATCCGCTCGTCATCTTCAACGGCCAATACGCGAATACCCACAGTCACAATGTTTACTCTGTCTTCGCGCTTGCAGCCATGATCAACTGTGAGAGCTGGTCAAATATGGCGGGGGCAGAGGTCAGGATTTCGGCGGGACGTGCCGGATTGCCACTGAAATCGCCACTTCGACAGCCAGCTTCGTGGGCGATCAAAATTCCTGCAGCGATATCCCACTGGTGGAGATTCTCTTCGAAATACGCATCGATGCGACCGCACGCAACAAAGCACAGGTCAATTGCCGCGGCGCCTGCACGACGGATATCGCGAATTTGGTGAATGAACTGGGCAACGCGTTTTGCCTGGATGGTTCGCTGATCTGCTGAATAGCTAAACCCGGTGCACACCAACGCCTGCGACACATCGGAAATGGCGTTGCCGTGAATGGGCGAGCCATTCAAGAATGCGCCACCGCCGCGAGTTGCGGAAAACATTTCGCCAAGGGAAGGTATATATACGACTCCTGCGAGAGGCCCGTTGCTATCT
>JBAXBR010000084.1:0-4269 GCA_037141855.1 Actinomycetota bacterium
GAGCAATTGATGCAGTGCATGTGGCTCGTCGTCCCAATGTTGTTCGCTAAATGCAGGAGAAAAGTGCAGAGTGAGTGCCGGAATATGCGAGATGCCTTTCATGTAATTATCGGCAACGAATTGCAGTGAATCATTTGGGTTTTGCATTCCGCCTGGTGCTGGCACGGCACTTTCGCTATCGAGCACTGCAAGCAAACCAAGGGTGCGGTCGTATTCACTTTGGAACAGCGCTTCGGGAATGTCAACGTGTGCGGTAATCAGTAATGAATATGCCTGCGGTAACGGGCATGTGACTACTAATGCATCCGATTGGAACACCATTCCATCGTCGATCTTTGTAGACCACGAAGTGTCTTCGTTTCGCGTTACTTCAAACACAAATGTATTGCAACGAACATCAACACCTTGTGCGAGATGTTTAGCAATGCCACTCATGCCATGTGTACCGATGTATCGAGGATGGCCGTCTTGGGCGGAAAACCCCTTGCACCATTCGCGAACAATGCCTGCCTGAACCCACTGCTGAACATGATGTTCAAATTCTGGTTCGCGAACAGTAAAAAATTGCGCGCCGTGATCGAGTGTTGCGTCGCCAATTCGACGCGTTGCAAGGCGACCACCAGAACTTTTGCCTTTGTCGAGTACCACAACACTGTGTCCGTTGTTGTGTAGTTGCTGTGCTGCCATGAGGCCAGCGAGGCCTGCGCCAATTACTACAACACGCATAGTTATGCAGTCAGTTGTTGTTCGGTAACTCGCGCAAGTTCGGTGCGCTGCAAGAACTCAATCAGAATCTTGTTGAAAGTGGATGAGTGTTCCATCATTAAGCCGTGTGCTGCACCAGAAATAACGACCAGTTCGGCATTCGGAATTCGCTCAGCAATTTCTTCGCTATCACCGCGTGGCGTAAGGATGTCTTGATTGCCAACGACGACCATGGTTGGGGAAGTAATCGTGGACAATTGATCCACCAAGTCTTCACGAGTGTCCAAAATGGCGTGAATTTGCGATACGAATGAATGCCGTGGGCGAAGTGCAGCAAGTGGGCCCATCCAAGTAAATGCCGGTACCAAACGGCGGAATGAGCGCGGGCTCATGACCCATTGCGCGGCTTCTTTGCCTACTTCGATCATGCCCTTTTCTTCTGCAGTTTTTGCCCATGACTGCAAAAGCTCTTGACGCCATAGATGATTGCGGCATGCGGTGCACACCAATGTGAGCGAGCGAACGCGATGTGGATATTTCACGGCAACGATTTGGCTAATGACACCGCCCATTGACGCACCAACAACGTGCGCGGTTTCAATACCCGCTGCATCGAGTACCGCGATTGCATCGTCAGCCATTTGCTCAAGTGTGAATGGTTCTGTTGGCTTATCGCTTCTGCCTGCTCCGCGATTGTCGAACGAAATGATGCGAAACCGCGTAGCCATTGCAATGCGTTGCAAGTTCCATGCGTTCTTGCTTGCACCAAGACCCTGAATCATGAGCACTGGTGTCTTGCCATTTTTTCCTGTCACTTCATAGTGAATACGGGTGCCATCTGTTGCAGATACGAATGGCATGGTTAGGCAACTTTACGTGTTGGTTGAATGCGAATAACGCTTGGCCATTCATACAAACGTGTGAGCACTTGTTTTGTGGAGTGCATCGGCTCAAAGTTCAACATGTGCAACATGGACTCTGCGGAAGCCAAACGACCGTGAGACAGCAATTCAATAACGTGTTCTGGCACTGGTGCTCCAGCAATTTTTGCCAGCGACTTTGCCGCCCACCAACCTGGACCAATCGTTGGAATGGCTAACCGATGGCCAAGCGATGCTGCCTGAGGAATGCTCAGTGAACCTTCGGCAACCACATTTACTGCACCATGCGGTTGGTGTTGTGACGCAGAAACAAATGCTTGTGCTGCATCGCCGTCTTCAATGACGGAAAATCGTGCTGAACCCATTGGGCTAAACGGCACCGCCGGCAAACGCAGCATGCGACCAAGTGGGCTTGGAACGTGTGGGCCAACAACAGGGGCAAGTCGCAGCAAAGTTGCAGTGGTTCCACGTGCAATTGCCAACTCGCTCACTTTGTGTTCAAGGCCAAGCAACATGTGACCAAACAGTGATTGCGGTTCAAGTGGCTGATGTTCATTCGGTACCAGCGGTGAATGACCATTCTTCCCGTACACCTCAATACCACTGCGAAGAACTACCGATTCCAGTGCGGGAACACGCAACGCTGCTTCGAATACAGCATGTGCAAATGCCTGTGTATACATTTGCGCATCATGAGAAGACAGGCGAGCATCGGGTTCCCATACGCCTAAGTGAATTATGACATGTGGGTTTGCATCAACTATTCGTTGTGCAATTACATCGTGCTCATGTGGTTCAACAACGTGCACCACGGTGCGTCGCAATCTGCGTCGTGGCGGATTGGCATCAATGCCAACAATTTCACCTATCCACGTTTGCTCTTCAAGCAGAGCGCCAACACGAGAGCCGAGTTCTCCACCGATGCCGGTGACGACAACTCGGCGGCCGCTCATTACCGAAGTTCGTGTGCTCGAAGAATAAGTTCGCGCGAATCGGGGTCAAGCTGGCGACCACCAATGCGCTCAGTCAGAATGATGGCTTGTGGCGCATCATCTACTAATCCCGACCAACGGATGTATCCGCCCATCAGGCCGACCAAGCGATCGCTCACTTCCTCTGCGTGCACAATGACCTTGTTGTTATTGCGCAGCAAGTCATGAATGTCGCTGAAAAACAACTTGAGCCACTGGTCCATGTCATCAAAACTGACCAATGGGCGGTGCCTGTATGGCATGTTCAATTCGTCGTAGTTATGCAAGTTGTGCGGAGCGCCGATAATGGAAATGACGCAGCCGAAATCATTCTCGCGGAGCCAGATAATTTCTTCTTGCCGGCGCACTCGGCGGTGATTGGCGCCGAAACCACCAGGACGTTCGCAAATGGCGAGCTTGTCCTTAATGATCCAGGTGAGGTTTCGTGGGGTAATTCCCAGGGCCCACTTGCCCCGTAGTTTTGGTGGCATTAGCGGCTTTCCTCGTTGCGAATTTGGCTGGCGATCAACATCAGGCGAGACGATACACCAATAAAAACCCTTGATGTTTCAGAAAACCTTGTTTATTTGGAGGTTTCTGGCTCAGTAATTCGTAATCGTTGCTGGCTACGGCGCACCTGGCGACCAAGTCCAATGTCACAAGCAAGGGTGTTTCCTCGAGCAACGTCAAGCACGCGTTCAACTGTTGCACTGTCGGGAACAAGTGGGTTGGTGAGCCATGACCGAATTGCTCGGCGAGACAATGCAATTGGTGCATTTGCTAATGCAATCGCATCAGTTGGGTCAAGTGCACTGGCTAGTTCATTCAATAAGTCATCGTCATCGCGAAGCAAGTCTGCTTGACGCGTAAGTACCTGAACCAAGTCGCGCTTTGCTAGCGATTCCAGCAATGGCAGCACTTCATGTCGAATGCGATTGCGCTGAAATCGCTCATCGTCATTCGATGGGTCCTTAAACACTTCAATTCCCAGTGCGCTGCTTAGCGCCTCGGTTTCACTTCGGCGAATATGCAGCAATGGTCGTTGCGCTGTTGGCTGCATACCTGCAAGCCCGCGTGTGCCAGAACCTCGAAGCAAATTAATCAGAATCGTTTCTGCTTGGTCGTCTGCAGTGTGACCTGTCATCACTCCTTGTGGCAGCACGCCGTACCGTGCTTCGCGCGCACGCGCCTCGGTATTTGCGCCCTGCTCAACGGCTACTGATCGCGATTCAAATTGCGCTCCAAGTTGTGTTGCAAGTTGTGCAACCAGTTCGGCTTCAATGTGCGAGTTTTCGCGCAATCCGTGATCTACATGCCATGCCGTCACATTCAAATTTGCGGCGCATGCAAGCACGAGTAGAGCTACCGAGTCGGCTCCACCAGAAACTGCGCAATGAACATTGGTTCCCGAAGTCGGAAATGTGCACCGAGAAAGTAAGTCGGTAACGAGAGGTAATCCGCGAGCAGAATCGGCGAGCGAAGGCATCAGCCCCGCAAAGTTACTTCAGCGCTTTGCGCTGTTTGCGGTTTGGATACTTTGTCATGGTCACTTTGGCCACGTAACCAACGATCAAGTTGACAACGGCAAGTCCGCCAACGACCAACAACACAAGACCCAACCAGAAATGCCATACAACTGCGATCATGTCAATAATCGTAGCCAGCGAGTTAGCCGTTGTCAGAGTCATTGGTCAGGTATTTTCACCGTATTT
>JBAXBR010000085.1:0-4226 GCA_037141855.1 Actinomycetota bacterium
TTGTACTTGTTACAAATGCTCGGTGAGCTTCAAAATTTTCATCTCAGAGTTTTGAAATACGACAGTCGCAAATGGCTCCCATGAATCAGTTACTCTGCCCGCAGCAGCATCGACGACGAACCATTTCACATTTGAAGAAATAAGGTATTTCCAAAGATGTTGGTTTGGTTTTCGGGCAAATTCTGACGAGTTAAGACCTCGATCAATAGCGACAGCAGCCCCATCACCAACTGGAAGACCGTAGCCAAAACCTTCTGCCAGAACCCGGCGACGAGAAATGGCTGAAACCAGGTACCACTTTTTATTGCAAGGTTCGGCATAGGGAATGCAGTAACGGTTCGTTGCAATGATGTCATTTTCGTTGCTGTTATTTCGAAGCCAGGTGAGAGCAACTATTCGATCATGGGAACCAGATATAGGTTCGATGAGTGCACTTTCTGAGAAGTTATTGAAGTACGTGTCGATGGCTGAAGCTCGATTGAATACGCCGAAGAGCAAAAACACAGCGAACAACAGGAGTAAACCACTATTTTTTCTTTCACCTCTCATAAATACTCGAATAAGTACAAATACAACTGTTGGAATGATGAAGGCACTCACCTTAAAAAACAAACCAAAACGGTAAGGATCGATACCAGCAGGGGTTGATTCCCAAAAATGAACGGCAATGAAACAAAAAAGTGCACAGCTTAATAAAGCAAAGGCTGTCCCCATGGAGAACGGTGGCCTCCTACTGTTCGTCATAAGTTGGGCAATAACTTTTGAAGCTGGAATCAAAATAATAACTGATGCACTTAGAAGGAAATAACCTTGCGAGCCTCCGTCTTGTGCAAGAAAAAATGTTAAGGGTAAAGAAAACAAAAATGAACCTATACAAAAGGTGTTGAGAACACGGTCGGATTCTGATCGTTCTTTGTTGTGCAAAGAAATAATCAAAAGCGATGAGCACCCAATAAGGATTGCGATGGTTACAGCCATCCAAATCGATCGGGAACTTGACATATACGCGACACCAACTTGGAAGCCGAGTTCCCCAGGGCTGATATATAGCATTCGCCCACCAACTGCTTGTCCGCGATAGACCTGCATGTAGACAGCAATTGTTGCTAATGAAAGAACTACATACATGCGCATTAATCGCAGAAAGCCTGAAAGGCTGCGATCCTTAAACACCTCGATTACGAAAACAATCCCTAAACCGCCAAGGATGATGATTCCGTGGGTCACCTTTCCACCGAAAGCGCCTATTAGGAGCAAACCCAAAGCGATATCAAGGCCTACGTTTTTTGTTGTAAGTGCATTTTGAAATATGAAGGTAAAGGCCAGGAGCCAGATAAGCGAAAACAGGAATGTAGGTGAATTAATAAAACGAATGGCCGTCCAATTAATTGCATTGGAGCCAATTGCGAAGCAAATAATCGAGAAATAACCAGCAAGTTTGCTGTGCTGTCGGCTAATGAGCCAAAGTAGATTCACACATACCAAGATTGCGACGATAGGCAAAATCTTCCCTAATGCAATGAGTGGCGGAAGATTGGCAGCATGAGAAATTACTGCTGACCAGAGGAGAGAAAACCAGTGGTACGGAAATCCGTATCCAGAAAGGTGCATGTTGTCATGCGGACCGTATCGGTAAACCCCTTCGCTGAATCCCTCAAGGTACATCTGGTCATGAGAAAAAATCCACCATGACGTTGATGCACTTTTGAGAAACTGTGAACCAGCTACTGCGGCAACAGAAAGTACAGAAATGGTTAGTTGCAGACGTCTGTTTTTGTATGCGTTAAATGCGAATGGCACGATGACGAGAGGTAGCGCCCAGACCCAAAGTAGCGACAGTGCAAAAATTGTCGAGCTAAACAGGAAGGATAAATCCCGTGCTTCAGTTTTTTGAATTTCACACGATAAAAATCTGCGTCGTATGGATGGAATACTCATCAAGAAAATTAAAATGACACCTGGAAATAGCCATGAAATATCACGCAAAGCTGTTGTACGAAAGACGCATTCAGATAACAGAGATAAAAGTGAGCCAAAAGATACACCTAACCCAACAAATTCAGGGATGGTGACCGACTTTTTACCTGAAAGAAAAAGCCAAAATAACAATCCAAAAAACATTTGTACAGCAATAACGCAGGAAACAAAAAGTGAATCTGTGAGAGTTACTCCAGCCAAAAATGCAAGTGCACCAATGGGTAACGATGTAGCAATTGAAGCGAGAAGAAGTTTTTTCAGGTTAGATCTTTTCATCTGAGTGTTGGGGTGAGCAAAGATTCCAAGCAGTAATCAAGAATAATACAAAAGCTGTTGTACCTATTGCCCACACCAAATATGGACTAACCGAAGTGTTCCACCACCATCTACCGGTTTGATTAAACCCTTTAAAGGTTCCAGTGGTTCCAAGTCCAAAAGTAATGAAGCGGTCCATATTTGAATACAGGGCAAGAGAATGTGTAATCGCAATTGCTGCAATAGCGCCGAATCGAAAATGAGGGATATTAAAAAACTGAGTTCCGCTTTCAGATGTGAGGACTATCACTGCAAGAAAAACCGCAACTAGACCCATTAAGTAACGCGGCGCGACCATGTCTCCTACATAAAATCGTCCTACATTTTGCTGTTGAAAAGTAGCTCCAAGCATCAAAAGCGCAATAAGAGAACTTGCAATGATTTGGTTTATGTTGAGTTTGAGAGTTGCAACAATGATGATAGAAATTGCGACTGTAAGTCCAACGATTCCGACAACAGGTGGAGTAGATGGGTATAAGCCGCCGAGGCCTCCCCACCCCCAATCGCTACCAAACACACCAGCCGGGAATTCCACTAAATGGACAAATATGTACTGGAGATATTGACCTAATCCCATTCCTGTTTGATTTTGAACAGGATTGAATTGGAGGAAGTAACCCATTTTGGGGTTGAAGCGCGAGACGACCAGAGCAATTCCAACTCCTGAACCACCGAATATTGCAAGACGCGAAAGACTAAACCAACCCTTGTCAATATTTGCAATGAACACGGAAACGGCATAGGTCGCAGCAAGAAAAACCCATGTGTCCCAACGGGAGGCCAAACCGATCAGCATGCTGATTAGGAAGAAGGCAGACAGTACAGCTCTACGAGTTTTGTTGGACCGATCTGACCACGAATTCTCGATGAGCATGAGCAAAAAGAGCCAGCTTGTTGAAACGCTGAGAAATGACCAACCGGTTGGGTTAATCGAAGAGATGAAGAAAAGTCCATGCGGGCTAATCACCGCAATCCATGAAAGGAGAAATGCAATACGTTTTTTAGTATCAGCGAGAACAAGAATTGCCAACACGAGTACGCAGGCAATTATTCCGCCGAAAATTCTCATGGAAAGCAAGCTGCTTACAGGATTGTTACTAACGAGCAGGCTGAGCACCTTGTATTCCCCACCTGGGTAATCGCTATTTCCGTATGTGACTTCTTGGGGGAGACGGTTTTGTGATTCGTTCACGCATGATGCATTCGCCATCTTTGGATTCCAAAAACAATCATTGGAAATTTTCGGAACTTCTACGGTTAACCGATCCCCGTTTACCGAAATAACTTTGCAATTGTCGCTCGCCAAACCTTTAGCGCACCAGATCTGTGCGGCATGGAACGCGTCATCTGGAGCAGAACCAAGGGGCGAACTCACTGACCAACAGATAAACACGGTGAGCAACGAAAGGCCAGTAGCAACAAGCAGGGCTAGGCGTTTAGATATGCGCAATTGCTCTCCAGTATCAAAAGATGGATCAGATGTGGGTCAACGCATTCTAACCATTGGCAAAATCTCCGGCAGTGGAGCCCAAGATGAGAATCGAACTCACGACCTACGCATTACGAGTGCGTTGCTCTACCCCTGAGCTACCTGGGCGGGTAATTAGAGGGTCAGTTTACTGCCGTAACTCTGTTCAGCATCATGAGCGATGGGCAGTGCAAGAAGAGTGACTGAAGCAGGAGTTCCTCGTTCACGTTTAAGCCAAGTGAACCCATGGCTTTATGAATGCGATGGATGGCATCGTGGTATTTGGCTTCTTCGGAGTACTGAGTTTCGGAAACGATCAGTGCGTGATATGTGCCAGCAATGGTGGATAGACCACTGCGAAGTTCGTCGGTATTGAACTTGCGTAACTGGCGTTTATGACGGTCTTGAAGTGCTTTACGGCCGCTGCCGCGTTCACCCGTGAGTGTCACGCGTGCTTCCAGATCTT
>JBAXBR010000086.1:0-3966 GCA_037141855.1 Actinomycetota bacterium
GAGCAAGAGTAAACATTCCATCTGCGGTTGTTCCGCCCGCCTTCACCCCAAGTTTGTGCTCGGCGTGATGCATGAGTTCAGCAGCACCCATCAGTGCACACGACATGGTGCCGCACATATTGATGAGATACTTACCAACTGGTTCAAAGCGGAACATTTCATAGAAGGTTGCAGTTCCGTACACCTCTGCCGAAGTAACGCCAACAAGCTCACCAAGATGCACCATTGCCTCGCGGGTGATGTAACCGTTTTGTTCTTGCGACAAATGCAACAACGGCACAAGTGCAGACTTTGGTCGCGGGTAGCGACCAATAATTTCTTTCGCAATTACTACGTTTGCGTCGGTCAATCGGCTCATCGGTCTACCTCGCCAAGTACTGGGTCAACAGAAGAAATGACGGCAACAGCATCCGCTACTAATCCACCGCGCATCATGTGCGGAAGAGCCTGCACGTTGACAAATGACGGCGCGCGAACGTGCATACGATACGGAGTTGGTGACCCATCGCTTGCGATGTAGCAACCAACTTCACCACGTGGACTTTCGATGGCTACGTACACTTCGCCTTCTGGAACTTTGAAACCTTCAGTGAAGATTTTGAAGTGGTGAATGAGGGCTTCCATTGATTCGTCAATGCGTGCACGAGGTGGTGGCGTGACTTTCTTGTCTTGAATTCGATAGTCACCACGTGGCACTCGATCCAAAATTTGGCGAACGATGCGCATGGACTCACGAATTTCATTCAAACGAATTGCATAGCGATCGAATGCGTCACCATAGCTACCAACAATCACGTCAAATTCAAGCTCGTCGTAATGCAGGTACGGCATGTCGCGACGCAAGTCCCAAGCCAAGCCAGTACTGCGCAAAATTGGGCCAGTTGCACCAAGCGCAATCGCCTCTGCTTGCGTAATTACACCAACACCTTGCAACCGTTCGCGCCAAATTGGCTGGTTGGTCATAAGCACGTCGTATTCACCCAAACGGTCCGGCAACATATCCAAAATCGACATCACATCGTCACGCCAATCGGCTGGCAAGTCTGCTGCAACTCCACCAGGACGAATGAAGTTGTGATTCATGCGGAGCCCGGTGACCTTTTGGAAGAAGCGCAGCACAATTTCGCGCTCACGCCATCCGTACAACATCATGGAAACGGCACCAATATCCATGCCGTTTGTGGCCATAAACAACAAGTGGCTGCTCATGCGGTTGAGTTCGGATAGCAACATGCGGATCCACACTGCGCGTTCTGGAATGTCGCCGTCGATGCCAAGCAATTTTTCGGTTGCCATGCTGAACACCAATTCACTATTCAACGGTGACAGGTAATCCATGCGCGTAACGTTTGTTCCGCCTTGCATGAAGGTAAGCGACTCGCCCGTCTTTTCCATACCTGTGTGCAGGTATCCGATAATTGGCTTGCAACGCAGAACGGTTTCACCCTTGAGTTCGAGCATCAGTCGCAACACACCGTGCGTACTTGGGTGCTGCGGTCCCATGTTGATGATCATGGTCTGATCTTCACCCGGGTCGGCTTCTACTTCTGCAAGAAGCGCAGCATCTGCTTCGCTCATACGCAACACTGCACCTACTTCGCGCATCACTTCTTTTGCGGTCAGTTCTGAACGCGAACGAAGTTCTTGATTTCCTTCGTTTGTTCCTGCTGCCGCAGAAATAATGGTGTCGCTTTCGCGCGGAGTCACGATGCGGCTCCCTTGAATTGCACAGGGATGCGACCTTGTGCGTAATCCTTGCGCAATGGGTGGCCCTGCCAGTCTTCTGGCATCAAAATGCGCGTGAGATCTGGGTGGCCAGAAAATGAGATGCCAAACATATCGAACACTTCGCGTTCCATGGCTTCAGTACCTGGGTACAAATCGAATAGTGATTCAATCAGCGGGTCCGATTCACTTACCTGCACGCGCACACGAAGGCGTTCTCGCTTACTGAGCGAGAGCAAGTTGACCACTATTTCAAAGCGTTCTGGCGCAATGCTGTCAGGAAGTGTGCGCGAAGCATGGGTTAAAAAATCAACTGCTGTTAAGTCAACACACATTTCGTAGCCATTATCAACAAGATTTTTCATAGTTGACATATATGACTGTTTTGGAACAAACAGCACCGCTTGTCCCCGCGAATCACCGAGCAAACAACCGAACAAGGTCGCAGGTGTTGCGGATTCTTCGGTGCTCATGAGAATTACCTCGACCCAAGAATTACGGGTGTAGTAATTCCTGCAGGAACTTCTTGAATGTGCACGTTTGCGCCGGCTCCACTTTTTGCACGGCGACGCATTATTTCTCCGTCTTCGATGAGTTGGTGCAAGGTTTCAATGGCGTGAATCAGCGTCTCTGGTGTTGGTGGGCAACCAGGTGCGTACACATCTACAGGAACAACTTGGTCTACTCCTTGGACGATGGCGTAGTTGTTAAACATTCCGCCGCTGCTGGCGCACACTCCCATGCTGATGACCCACTTGGGTTCCATCATTTGGTCATATACCTGACGCAAAACCGGTGCCATCTTTTGGCTAACTCGTCCAGCAACAATCATGATGTCGGCTTGACGAGGTGAGGCGCGAAACACTTCCATGCCGAAACGTGCAAGGTCGTAATGGGGCGCTCCGGTTCCCATCATCTCAATTGCACAACAAGCGAGTCCAAAAGTTGCACCCCAGCTTGAACGTGAACGAGACCAATTAACAAGGTCTTCAATGCGTCCAGTCAAAAAGTTGTGATCGAGTCCTTCTAGACCATCGTCCAGAACATTGCGCACGATTCCCATTAGGCAGCTGCTCCTTCATTGCGTCCTTCAAAACCCACACGACGAATTGTGCTTGATGACGTTCGCATACCTGATGTCATTGGATTCGATGCATCGTTGTCTAAACGTACAGCCTTCTTAATTGGACCCCAATCAAGCGCGCCTCTCGCAATTGCATACACAAACGCGGCGAAGAACACCGCGCTAAATGTAATCATTTCGAAAAACGCATACGGTCCAAGCGCGGTGTGTGACACCGCGTATGGATATACGAAAATAATTTCAATGTCGAACATGATGAACAGCATGGCAATGATGTAGAAACTGACAGGAAAGCGCTCCGGGGCTTCGCGACTTGGCACGATTCCGCATTCGTATGGTGCAGACTTTGCAGTGTTTGGACGTCGCGGTGCCAGAAGTTTTGATGCAACAAGACTGACTGCACCAAACAGCACAGCAAGAGTTGCCAACACCATTATTGGAAGGTACTGGCCCACGTGATTCCCTTATGCCTTGACAGGCGATTTGTCACCATCGAGGTTTTCGCGAAGCGCGAGATCTCGACGATGAAGCAACAAGCACAAGATGGCGAAAATTAGTGCAGAGCCAAACGTGATCAAAATTGCTGGACGGCGCTTTGCACCCAAGTCGCGAATCATGTAGACGTAGCGATGTGGTTGAGTCTCATCTGCAACTGGACGAGCTGGTGCGCGTCCTGGCTCGACACGTTGAGGGACGATAGGCACTACTTCAACTAATGCGTACCTTGCCTTATGGAAAAATGCCACGAAGTCAAGCGAATCGTTGATCTTTGGAAAGCGCTCTCCGCCACGGTCAAATACCGCGACACTCAAGTAGTCACCTGCAGCAAACTCTTTAGCTTCTGTTTGCAAAATCGCATCTGAAGATGCCACGGCCTGACCACGCTGTGGGTCTGCTTCGTCAAGCAAAGTCCAACCTTCTGCCTGCAATTGAGTTGCAGCTGCCTTCGATGTTTCCACTGGCGTCGCTGCGTCCGCAACTGAAACATCGATGATGCCCGCCGTGTTTAATAACGCAGCATCGCGAATGATCGTCACAGGATCTGCGGGCTTCCACGTTGGCACAGGTCCTTTCAAACCAATTCCGTACGTCCACCATATTGCACCCATCACTGTCATCCATCCAAAGAATGCAGCGAGCACAATCAGTATTCCTAG
>JBAXBR010000087.1:0-3953 GCA_037141855.1 Actinomycetota bacterium
GGTGCACCAATGTCTGCAAGAAGTTGCAATGCAGTTTCTTCTTCGTATGGTCGACGACCTTGAATGTGCAACGCATTGCCGATTGCCTCGTACCACTTGTCACATAAGTCCATGTCAATGCGACGTAGCCACGCACCAATGCGCATAGGGGTCCAACCAAATGAAACTTCGCGCTCCCACGGATGTTTTTTGCCGTCAAGTCGGTTGGTCTCTTCCAGGCTGAAAAACTTCCAGTTGACGGCGATTCCGTTTTGAGATCGGACATTGCGAATCCAGAGCGATGTTTGATGGGCCCATGGGCACATGGGGTCGAAATAGAAGTCAACTGCTGACACTGACTTCGGGGTGTGCTTCGAGGTCGTCATGGTCTCAGACTAGATTTAGTTGGTATGAAACGTCCTAGTCGGTTTGAGCACACACGATTTCTTGGCGATAAGCGCACCCAGTTGGTGTACGACCTAGACGAATGGACCGACGAGGCCATTGTTAATGAGATCTCCGAGAGTGGAGTGGGGCTGTGCTTTGGACCGGACACTCTTGCCGAGGCGCGAAATCGCGGCTACTCCTTGGCAACACCTGGCGTCTCGCGTCGCCAACTTAAGCCACGCGCCTAAGTCGTGAGCGCAACTGAAAGCGCTTCTCCAATGAATGGCTCGTTCCTTTCGGGCGGGCTAAACCTTGCGCGATATTTGGTGCAACCATCTGGCAAGTCCGGTGCGTTGCCTGCCATGGTGCTGTGCCACGGCTTTCCAAGCGGAGGAATCGACGCACGGCATTCCGCGGGGACATTTCAAGAACTGTGTGATCGCGTTGCCAATGAGTTGGGTTGGACCGCAATGACATTTACGTTTCGCGGGTGTGCAACCAGCGAAGGTGATTTTTCGATGCAAGGTTGGATCGATGATTTACGCGCAGCAATTACTCACGTTGTTGCCGAAACATCGCCCAGTGGAATTTGGCTTGTAGGCAACAACACGGGTGGGTCGCTTGCCTTGTGCGTTGCAGCCGATGACCCGCGTGTGAACGGATGCGCATTACTTGGGGCTCGCGCCGACTTTGATGACTGGGCAGAACAGCCACGTCGCTTTCTTGAGCACTCGCGTGAAATCGGAGCGATTCGTCGGCCGAGTTTCCCTCCGTCGGTTGAAGAGTGGGGTCGCGAGCTTCGTCGCTTTCGTCCAACAGATGCGGCGCGTCGTTTTGCACCGCGACCATTGTTTTTGATTCACGGGCAAGATGATGACATCGTCCCAACTGCAGATTCTCGAGTGTTGGCCCAAGCGCATGGTGCTGCAGAATTGCAAATTATTCCTGGTGCAGGACACCGATTGCGTCATGATCCTCGCGCAATGGCCGTATTGCTCGGATGGCTGGATCGTCAGCGCACACTTGCAGCAATGTAGTTAGTTGTTCTCTGCCTGACTGTGCCAGTTCCACGCGCTTGAAATGATGTCGCGCAAATCATGCGTTGCTTTCCAACCCAGTAATGCTCGAACCAGCGTTGGGTCTGCAAACACTGCAGTGGGGTCGCCTGGTCGACGTTGAGTGATGACGTGAGGAACCTTGCGGCCACTGACTTGTTCTGCGATGTCGAGAACTTCAAGCACCGATGTTCCTTTGCCCGTGCCAACATTGCACGCGAGGCTCTTGCCACCAGTTGCTAAATAATCGAGCGCCTTGATGTGCGCATCGGCAAGGTCTTCAACATGGATGTAATCGCGAATGCATGTGCCATCTGGTGTTGGGTAGTCATTGCCGAAAACATTGAGTGGACCGCTGAAGCCAAGAATGGCTTTCATCACCAGTGGCACCAAGTTCTGTGACATTGACCAGTCTTCGCCGATGCTTGCGTCCGAGCTGGCGCCAGCAGCATTGAAATATCGCAGGCTGACAGTGCGCATGCCAATGGCTTCACAACTCGACAGAAAGCGCTCCATCACTGCTTTTGTCTCTGCGTAGACGCTTTCGGGTTGCATGGGCAAGTCTTCGGTAACAGGAACAGTGCTTGGGTTGCCATACACCGCTGCAGACGAAGAGAACACCAGTCGTTCAACGCCATTAGCAAGGAGTGCCCGCACAAGATTGATGGTTCCTGCAACGTTGTTGTTGTAGTAGCGCAGCGGTTGCTCCATGGATTCGCCGACAGCCTTGTATGCCGCAAAATGGATGACTTCGTCGATGTTGTGTTTCTTGCAGATCTTTTCGATCAGCTTTTCATCCGAAATGTTGCCCTCGAAGAAAGGGACTGAACCGATACGGCTTTTGGTTCCCAATTCAAGAGAATCCAGCACTACAACGTCGCGCTGCTGTTGGGCCAAGAGGCGCACGGTGTGCGAACCGATGTACCCGGCACCACCGGTAACAAGAACAGCCATGGAATAACCCTAACGACTAAATAGTTAACGTTTTGGGCGGTCCTTTTTATCGAGGTCGTTTGCGCGCTGCATTTGTTTGTAGGCACGCACTTTTAGCAGTGTTGCAGCCGAATAAATATCTGCCACAGAGCGAGGCTGGTTATCGCTAAATTCGCCAGCTTTGACTTTCCAGCCCTTTGGTCGAATGCCAAAGCGTTTGCCAAGTAGCGCAATAAATATTTCTGTTTTCTCTTCGCCGTAGCCAGGAAGTTTTCGAAGTCGCGCGCGGAGCTCTTCAGCATCTTCGACGTCGTTCCAAATGTTTTCTGCCTTGCCTTTGTATTCGGAGGCAATGATGGCGCTCATATCGTAAATGCGTTTTGCCATGCTGGCGGGGAAGCGGTGAATAGCTGGCTTTGTGCAACACATGGTGACGAATGCATCTGCATCCATTGCTGCAATCTTTTTGGCATCGCAGTGACCAATGCGTTGTTTAATCGTGTACGCACCCGTGAATGCCCACTCCATGGGAACTTGTTGGTCGAGCAACATGCCAATCATGAGTGCAAGACCATTGTTATGCAGCAGCTTGTCGGCGTCAGGTTTGCCGGTGATGTAGAGGGGTTTAGGAGTTGCGCTTGCGGTAGCCATGGCTACAAGTATCGCCTATGCGTACAGCGCGCCGAGAGTTTCGGTCTGAATTCCATAGCGTGCGATGGCTTCGGCAACTACCGACTTGTTTATTTGTCCTGCCAGCGCAAGTTCGTGAAGCACGGTGATGACAACGTGCGGCATGTCGACTTCGAAGTGCGCGCGCAAGGCTTCGCGGGTATCGCTACGGCCCATGCCGTCAGTTCCGAGCGGAGTAAACGTTCGGGCTCCCACGTATCGCGCAATTTGCTCAGGAACTGACCGGACGAAGTCGGTAACGGCAACGATTGGGCCGCTCGATTGGCTAAGCAATTCAGTAACGCGAGGCACGCGCGGGGTTTCAGCGGGGTGCAATCTGTTCCAGCGTTCTGTCATGGCTGCTTCTTCGCGCAGCGTTTTATAGGAAGTTGCTGACCACAGTTCTGCACCAACATTGAAATGTGCAAGCAGTTCTTCTGCTGCTGCACGTGCAGCAGCATGAGCAGAGCCTGAAAACAAGATGGTTGCCTTGTGCTGAGCAGGTTTTGCTTCGCTCCACTTGTACAGACCATTCATGATGTCCTGTTCAATCGTTGGCGTTGATGGACGAACCGGCATTTGGTAATTCTCGTTGTACAACGTGAGGTAGTAGAACACATCTTCAGGCTTTTCGCCGTACATGCGATTAATGCCGTTCTTGATAATTGTCGCAACTTCGTACGCAAACGACGGATCGTAAACCTGACAGAACGGAATGGTTCCGGCAAGCACCAGGCTGTGTCCGTCTTGGTGTTGCAAACCTTCGCCGAGCAAGGTGGTGCGTCCTGCGGTAGCTCCCAGGAGGAAACCGCGTGCGCGTGAGTCTGCTGCTTGCCAAATGAGATCGCCTACGCGCTGGAATCCAAACATTGAGTAGAAGGTGTAGAACGGCACCATTGGTACACCGTGCACTGCGTAGCTGGTGCCCGC
>JBAXBR010000088.1:0-3899 GCA_037141855.1 Actinomycetota bacterium
GACAAATCGGCTTCAGATTCAACAAACACCGTTTCCATCACTGCAATGTCGGCGCTCATTATTTCCCGCAAATAACGCTTGTCCAAGTTCCACTCAACTATGGGCAGGGTATTCAACAACCGTGTTTGAGTTGCCACCACTTTCAGCCACGCGCTGAACTCGGCAATGCGTTCGTGGTAATCCCATGGACTGCGCAACACCGCAATGGAGTAGTCGCTCCACTGTGCCTGTGGGTCGTCCCAGTTCACAATGTTCCACTTCACCCCAGATGCGTCAAGAGCACGACTCAAGATCCCTAGATCTTTATCGTGCCCTCGCGCTGATTCTGTGGTGACGAGCGCAATCATGTTTGGTGATGTGCTCGTGAAGGTCTACTTGGTTTAGTAGTCCTCCATGCCTCCGCCTGGCATTTGCATTCCAGCATCAGCTGGCTTGTCGGCAATGACTACTTCGGTGGTGAGGAACAATGCAGCAATTGAACCTGCGTTCTGCAATGCAGAGCGGGTTACTTTCGCTGCGTCGATAACTCCCAGTTTCACGAGGTCTTCGTATTCGCCAGTTGCTGCATTCAGGCCTTCGTTGCCCTTCATGCTGCGAACCTTTTCAACGACTACTCCGCCTTCAAGACCAGCGTTTTCAGCAATTTGCTTCAACGGGCCTTCAAGTGACTTGGCCACCATGCGTGCACCGGTTGCTTCATCACCCTGCAATGTGTCGGCAACTGCAAACACTGCTGCTTGCGAACGAAGCAATGCAACACCGCCGCCAGGAACAACGCCTTCTTCAATGGCTGCCTTGGTGGTGCTTACTGCGTCTTCAATGCGGTGCTTCTTTTCCTTCAATTCAACTTCGGTTGCAGCGCCAACTTTCAACACGGCAACGCCACCGGAAAGTTTTGCCAAACGCTCTTGCAACTTCTCGCGGTCGTAATCGCTGTCTGTGTTGTCGATCTCGGCTTTAATCTGCGAAATGCGACCCTTAATGTCGCCATCTGTGCCTGCGCCTTCGATGATGGTGGTTTCATCTTTGGTCACCACAATCTTCTTCGCGCGACCCAACAGATCGAGTGTCGTGTTTTCTAGCTTCAGGCCAACTTCTTCGCTAACCACTTGGCCGCCGGTGAGAATGGCGATGTCTTGCAACATTGCTTTGCGACGATCGCCAAAGCCTGGTGCCTTCACTGCAACGCTCTTGAACGTGCCACGAATTTTGTTCACAACAAGTGTTGCCAATGCTTCGCCTTCAATGTCTTCAGCAACAATGACCAACTGCTTGCCGGTCTGCATCACTTTTTCAAGCACAGGAACAAGGTCGCGCACGTTGGCCACTTTGCCTGCGTACAACAAGATGTATCCGTCGTCCACAATGGCTTCCATGCGGTCGGTGTCGGTTACGAAATAAGGCGAGATGTAACCCTTGTCGAAACGCATTCCTTCAACGAGGTCCATCTCCATGCCAAAGGTTTGGCTTTCTTCAACGGTGATCACGCCGTCTTTGCCCACCTTGTCGATGGCTTCTGAAATCATCTGACCAATTTCTTCGTCAGCCGATGAAATTGATGCAACTTGAGCAATTTGTGACTTCGAATCTACTTCTTTCGACAGTTCACGAATGCTGGCAACTGCTGCTGCCACGCCTGCTTCAATGCCGCGCTTCAAGCTCATTGGGTTTGCGCCAGCTGCAACGTTGCGCAATCCTTCGCGCACCATTGTCCATGCAAGAACGGTTGCTGTTGTGGTTCCGTCACCGGCAACATCGTCAGTCTTCTTGGCAACTTCTTTCACCAATTCGGCGCCAATGCGCTCGTACGGGTCTTCGAGGTCAATTTCCTTGGCGATGGATACGCCGTCGTTCGTAATAGTTGGAGCGCCCCACTTTTTGTCGAGCACCACGTTGCGACCTTTTGGCCCCAAGGTGACGCGTACGGCGTCTGCCAATTTGTTCATGCCGGCCTCAAGGCCGCGGCGTGCTTCCTCGTCGAATGCGATCATTTTGGACATGATGAACCTCCGTAGTGTTGCCTGAAACAGCGTTAGCACTCTACTGGCGAGACTGCTAAATCAAACGGGGGTTGGGTTAGCGGATCTTGCGCAGCACCACATCTGTTCGGGTTTCCGTGGCACCTTCACGTTGCAACCAGCGCAATAGCGAGTCGAGTCCAGCCGTTCCATCGCAGGCCACGGCCAGCGTGATGTCGGATTCTCCGGTTACGTGCGAGGCCCACAGCACGTCGTCGCGCTTCATGACCGCGTCGTCGAACCCTTGGGTGTGTGGCATGCGGGCATCGATCACGGCCTCCAGCGTGCGGCCCAGTGCCGCCTGGTTTACTTCGGCTTTGAACCCGCGAATAACTCCGGCCCGAGTCATGCGGCGAACTCGTTCGGCAACGGCGTTAGCTGACAAATGCACGCGATCTCCCAGCATTTGCCAAGAGATTCGTCCGTCAGTTTGTAAAATACTGAGGATTTGCTTGTCAATCTTGTCTAACACCACTGTTTCAGTTGCCATAGTGCCTATTATGCCAGTAAATCGGCGGTTTCGGTGGTCAATTTGCCGTCAGAATAGAGCCATGCATAACGAAGCAACCTGGACCTGGATCCTGCTGGGATTCGAATTTGTCGGCATCTCCGGCATGTGGTTGGTCGGCGCTCGCAAATGGTGGGGCTGGGGAATGGTGTTGTGCGGTTCAGCTCCGTGGCTGGTGTACGCAATTGTGTTCAACAAGCCTGGCTTTATTGCCATGAGCTGTATCTGGATTACGACTCACAGTCGCAACATGATCGTGTGGCGTAAAAACGCTCAGCAACCACCGGCAACGGCAGGAATAATGGACACGGTCTCGCCTGCTGGCACTTTCGTATTCAGCCCATCGAGGTAACGAACATCGTCATCTGACACGAAGACGTTCACAAACTTGTGCAGGTTGCCTGCATCGTCGAACAAGCGGTCAGAAAAACCAGGGTGAATGGCGTTAAGCGCTGCGAGAACTTCTGCAAGCGTGTTGCCTTCAACGGAAACTGTTGATGCGCCACCGGAAAGTGGACGAAGTGTGGTGGGGATGCGAATAGTTACGGCCATGAATTAAACACTACCGCCAAGGTCGGGAATTCGTTACACCGTTCTCCATGAAACGTATTCAGCAAGCGTGATTAATTCGTCACGCACCGACTGAGCAAATGGCACATGCTGCACCGCGGAAATGGCCTCATCAGTAAGGCGAGTGATCACTGATTCAAGTTCATCGAGTGCGCCTGTTTCGCGAATCACTTCTTGCACTCGAGCAATTTGCTCTGGCGTTAAATCTTGATTGCCAACCAATTGCAGTTCTTTCAACTGCGCAGCGTTCGCACGCGCTGTTGCAATTGCCATCAGTGGTGTTGGTTTGCCTTCGCGCAAGTCGTCACCCACTGGTTTTCCAGTTATTGCAGTGTCGCCGAATGCGCCAAGCACGTCGTCGCGCATTTGAAATGCATCACCTAATGGCAAACCATATGTGGAAAGCACGGGGATCAATTCGTCGCCACGCGTAGGCGAAGCCAACAACGTACCTAAATGCAGCGGTCGTTCAATGGTGTACTTACCGCTCTTATATCGACAAATGCGTTCAGCCTTTTCGCGTCGACGCTCATTCATTGCCGAACCCAACATGTCGAGGTACTGGCCAAAGTTCAATTCAATGCGCAACTCGTTCCAAATGGTCCACGCTTGTGGCGATGCGTTGCGCATTAACTGATCGGAATACACATACGCCAAGTCGCCCACCAAAATGGCAACGCCGTCACCGAACCTGCGCGACTCGCCTGCCAATTTGTTTGCACCATGGCTGGCTTCAAACTTTGCGTTCGTTGTTGGTTCGCCGCGGCGGGTGAGTGAACCATCCATTACGTCGTCGTGAAACA
>JBAXBR010000089.1:0-3871 GCA_037141855.1 Actinomycetota bacterium
TTGAATCGAAAATGAAAGTACGTAAACGTAAGCGCGGCGATCCAAATAGCTGTCATGTATTACTACGAGCAATTCGAGTGATCCACGTTCTACCCATCACGTTTAATAGCAAACCGACAATGACGCACAGCAACCCGAGTGGAGAATGAAAAAGAAATGCTCGGGTATGAGACTGTCGCGTTGTCACCGAACCAAAAATCACGAGTGGTATCCACGACAAGACAGATGTGGACAATTGAATTTGCGCAGTTTGAACCTGGCGTTCATGAGCGATATGTTCACGGTCGCGCAATATGGATGCGCTTTTTTCTAACGTGTTGGCAATGCCATAACCGCCATTACTTGCAACAGATAATGTGCGCGTTGCTAATGCAACATCTGAAGTCCAGCCATTCGGAGTGGTGTCGGCAATTGCATTGGCAAGAGAATGACCACGAATGCAGTGCAACACAATGGGCTCTGTCCACCACGCAAGATTGGGAAAGCGCTCGGCAGTGTTGACAAATGCCAGCGTGAGCGAGTACCCGCTGTGAACTTCGCGGGCAATGGCATCGAGCAGATCGGCAATAGAACCGGGAGCGTGTTGCGCGTGCACGGTTTCACTTGGGAGAGTACTGACGAGCCTGCTGCGCACCCAGAGTCGGGTCCACCACCGTGACAGGGTGAAATACAAAATGAGCAATGTTGCACCGCCAACGCAAAGCGCACCGACAAATAAGGATGTGATGTCGACAAGTTGGGCCATTTCGTTACGCGGCTCTGGTGCGACGTAGTGGAGTTGTATTCTCACCGTTAAATAGATGATGCACCTCTCCTAAAAAAGGTGTGGGAATTTCTACAATTTCTCTGATCCATCTGCGGCCAGCAGAATCGCGCGAAACATGCACCACCAAGTCGATTGCCGACCCAATATGGTCCCGAATAATTTCGCGGTTCCATTGCGGGCAATGTTGCAACATGAGCGATTCGATCCGTTGCAAAGCCTGCGCCGCAGTGTGCGCATGGCATGTGGACAGCGAACCAGCGTGGCCTGTGTTGAGTGCCGACAACATGTCCACCACTTCGGTGCCGCGAATTTCGCCAATGACTATGCGGTCAGGTCGAAGTCGAAGGGCTGTGCGCACGAGGTCGGTCATGCTTACGCCCGCTAGACCCTCGGGCGTGGTGGGTCGAGTTTCAAGCTGCACCGAATTTGGCAGGGTGAGTGAAAGTTCACGCACATCTTCAATAGTGACGATGCGTTCGCTCGGTTTCATGAGAGAACACAGCACATTCAAGAGAGATGTTTTCCCACTGCCCGCCTTGCCCGACACCACAATGTTGCAGCGTTGTCGTACTGCCTGAACCAATAGATCTGCAACTGGTTGTTCTGCAAACTGTTGCAGAGTGAGTGGTTCGTGACTGAATCGTCGAATGCTGACGCACATACCGTGTGGGCTTACTGGCGGAATTACTGCGCACAATCGCGATCCATCGCGCAATCGCGCATCCACAATTGGCGACATTCGGTCGAGGCGTTTACCGAGTGGAAGCAAAATACGTTCGACAATGGCGTGCAGTTCACCGGAGTGCAGCTCGCCGATGTACTTCATGCCAGCGCGATCCTCAACGAAGACTGAAGTTTCGTTGTTTACCATTACTTCGGTGATGTGAGGCGAAGCGAAATGTATTGCTAGCGAGCCCAGTTCGTCATGCAACATGTGCAAGATGCTGCGACAACGTGGCAGGTATACGGCTCGCAAGCAAACCTGCATCGACACATCGAGCAATGGTTGGATCGAGTGGAAGTTCGACTAACACAGGCGCACCAACTACCGACTCCACGTCACGTTTGCCAAGTGATCGACCGGGTTCGTTAATGAGCACAATGCCATGGGGTTTGACGGAAAGGTGAGCGGCCTTGCGCAGGGCCAAATAGCAAGGACGGATTACGAGCAGTGAAGTCGTGGCGTTGTTGATGAGTTGAGGAATGTGTCCACTTCCTGCATCGACAACGGTGAGTTCGGTTGACGTATCGAGTTCGGTGGCAAGTATGTTGCACAGTTCGGCGCTGAGGTCGTGATGCATGAGGTGTCCGTATCCACGAGGTAACAGTGACACTCGCGCCGTAACAGGAATTTGCAGCGACTGAATTGGTTGGCGCTGTTCCTGCTGCAACCAATTCGTGACACCCTCACCCGATGGTTCGGCAATGCCAAGAGCCGATGGAATATCGCCAGCCAAGTCCACAATGCGCACCGGTGCGTTATTGCGTTGCGCAAGTGTGAGCGCAAGTGCGGCACTGACCACAGTGGTTCCGCTGCCACCTTTTAACGACCAACAAACAATCACGGTTCCCCCTTAAGCCGGCAGGTGCCGGGCGCAGTGTGTACGCGGGGATGTGTGCGTTAGTTGCGCAGTTGGACTGCCAATTCTGCGGCGACGCGTGCATTGTTTTCGGCAAGCGACAAGTTGGCAACCACGCTGGTGCCAGAAGTTGCCGCGGCAATTGCGCCTAGCACGTGTGGCGTTACTGCCGGCCCAACAATTCCGGCACGCGCAGTTGCAGCTAGTGACTCATCAATAATTTTGTCGATGGTGTTTTTGTCGAGCGAGTCGGCAAGTGGAACAGGAACACACGCGAGAATTCCACCAGTGCGGCCCAAAGCACGATGTGCCCGTGCGTAACTGGCAAGTTGTTCCACGGTGTCGACGCGAGCAGGAATTGGCAAACCACTTGAGTGCACGGTGAACGCAGGGAATTCGTCGCAGGCCAAACCAACCACTGGAACACCGAGGGTTTCTAAGTATTCAAGTGTGCGCGGAAGATCAAGAAACGATTTCGCACCTGCACATACGGTGATTACTGGGTGAGCAGCGAGCGCACCCAAGTCGGCACTGATATCGCCATGCAGTTGCACGTCGCGATGCACGCCACCAATTCCGCCAGTTGCGAACACACCAATTCCTGCACGCGCTGCGAGGAGCAACGAAGCAGACACCGTTGTTGCGCCAACGCTCCACTTCTGGGCGATTGCCAGTGCAAGTTCGCGTTCGCCAGCTTTTTTTGCTGGCCCAAGAATGCGTTCGTGCTCGCTTTCGTTCAGGCCAACGCGTGCAACACCGTCGATGACTGCAGTAATTGCTGGCACTGCGCCTGCGCCGCGAATGGCGTTGATGCAACGCAAGAGTGCTTGCGCATTAGCTGGCGATGGCAAACCCAGGTTGGAAAAGATGGTGGATTCAAGTGCAACGACTGCGCCGTTACTGGAAAGCGTGTCGCGAACTTCAGTGGAAATGGAGATGGTGGTCATAGTTGTTCCTGTTGTTGAGAGTTGTTGAGCGTTGCGCCAGGCGATTGCAACACACGCGAAGCCACTGCGTGACCGTGCGCGACAGCAGCAACGATGTCTTTGGTGTACGAGTAATGCGGCAAGAAACCAGCAGCGAATGCATCGCCTGCCCCTGTGGTGTCCACGATATGTGCAACTGGTGCAACGGCTACCTCGACAGTGACGCCATCGTGTTGCACGGCAATAACCGGCAGTGGGCCTTGCTTAATGACGGTGAGTGCAGCACCATTCATTGGCTGTTCAGCATGCACACCAAGTTCTGCGGCTTCATCTTCGTTACATAAAAACACATCGGGCTTCAATGTTTCGATAAGTGTTCGATAGCGATCAATTCCGTATTGCTTCAGAACCGATGATGACGACGCGTCGAGTGAAATAAGCGCTCCAGTCGTACGTGCTGAATTGATGTACTGCACACATGTTGCTGCGAGTGGCTCGTCGGTAAGTGAATAGGTGGGAACGTGCAAAATGCTCACGTCGTTCATGAGCGTTGCATCAAAGTGTGCAAGGTGCGAGGCAACGCCTCGGTCGGTAAGAAA
>JBAXBR010000090.1:0-3673 GCA_037141855.1 Actinomycetota bacterium
ACCCACGACCCACGGATTAACAGTCCGTTGCTCTGCCAGCTGAGCTACCTCGGAAGGTCGGGCGTCAGCCTATCGGGGTTACCTGCGGAGTTCGTCCATTGCGGCAATCACCGAAATGCACTCGGGATTCGCGATTGCTTCACTGTTTCGAACTGGCCTGCCATTAACCGCATCGGCAAGGGCTAATTCCACCAATTTATTGCTTCGAGTACGCGGAAGATCGTGCACTTGCACCACAAGAGCAGGCACATGTCGCGGCGTGCACGCAATACGAATGCGTTGCTTGAGGTCAGTAACAAGTTCTTCAGTCAGCGTCGCTCGTTCTGCAAGTCGAACCAACAACACAATGCGAACGTCGTTATCCCAGTCTTGACCAAACACCAAACTCTCAACAACATCTGCGTGTTGCTCCACTACTCGGTAAATCTCTGCTGTTCCAATGCGTACTCCACCAGGATTCAATGTGGTGTCACTACGCCCGTGAATGATCATTCCCCCATGCGATGTCCACGATGCAAAGTCGCCCTGTGCCCACATGCCACTCAAACGTTCGAAGTACGCCGCTAGAAATTTTGGACCTGGTCTCGATTGCACGGGAAAGCCATCGTTTCCGTCGTTCCAAAAACCGATCGGCATACTTGGAAACGGTTGACGACACACCAGTTCTCCTGGCGTGAGAGGATTGTTGTGCAGAGAGCTCAACTGTTCGTCAACAACATCAACAGCCATGCCAAGCATTGGCCCTTGAATTTCGCCTCGATACACAGGCTTGGTTGGGTCGCCGCCAACAAAACACCCACACAAATCAGTTCCGCCAGAAATTGACGCAAGATGCACATCGCTCTTCACCGATTGATACACCCAATCGAAACCTTCAGGTGCGAGTGGAGAACCCGTAGAGCAAATAGTGCGAAGCGATTTCAGTGCATGCGTGTCTACTGGACGAAGTTCAGCTTTGCGTAATGAGTCGATGAATTTTGCCGACACACCGAGCAACGTAATTTTTTCATCATCAACAATGTCGAATAATCGTGACATCGTCGGCGCAGTTGGCGCCCCATCGAACAACACGGCTGTTGCACCCGACGCCAACACCGACACCAACCAATTCCACATCATCCAACCGGTAGTCGTGAAGTACATCACGCGATCACCGGGCGCAATATTGCAATGCAACTGATGTTCCTTCATGTGTTGTAGCAACACGCCACCCGTGCGATGCACAATGCACTTTGGAACTCCCGTCGTGCCAGATGAATACAACACGTACCACGGGTGATCAAACCCAAATCGTTGCGGGCTAACGGGAGCAGCAGATCCGCTGGCAACAAAGTCGTTGTATGCAACGGTGCCCTCTGGAACTTGTGTTCCAATGTTGCCCACTACAACAGTTGCAACCACCGATGGAAGTCCGTTGCGAATTTCGCTCAGACGCTCGAGACAGTCAAATTGTTTTCCGTTGTAGAGGTAGCCATCAACCGCGAACAACACTTTTGGCACAATTTGTCCAAAGCGATCAAGCACACCATTTGCTCCAAAATCGGGCGAAGAGGAAGAAAAGACTGCACCAATTGAAGCTGCGCCAAGCATGACTTCGATTGCTTCTATGGAGTTTGGCAACCAAGCCGCAACACGATCGCCCGCCACCACACCAACTGATTGCAGCGCGGAAGCAATCGAGGCAACACGTTTGCGTAATTCGTCCCACGATCTTGTTCGCCTATTTCCCGCTTCGTCAATAGCGACGAGTGCGTCGTGGTTGCCTGTCGTTGCCATCATGTTCTCGACCACGCTGAGGGATGCATCTGGGAAAAATTGCGCTGTCGACATAGGTGCACCACTAGGCGCAGGGACAAATGTTCGCTCCCCCTTTTGGCCAACCACCCCGCAGGCATCCCACACCAACGACCAAAACTGATCTGGCCTGCTTACCGACCACTCGTGGAGATCCTTCGGGTCAACCGCGTACTGCTTCTGCGCAGAATCCTTAAATTTTTTCACTTGAGTTTGCAAAATACTGCTGGAAGTAGGCGACCATAACTTCGCTTCTCCCGACATGTTTTGCACCGTTTCAAACTAGCCAATAGACATAAAAATTCATTTTGTCATTTGGACAAATATCCCCCGCGGACCTAGTCTGACCTCGCTGATATATCTATCGTCGCAACGGGGAATACGAGAGGGAAAGCATGAACTGGGGAGCATTCATTACGTGCGCTGTCACGGGCTCGGGAGAAACTGCACATAAGAGCGACAAGGTTCCGGTCACTCCGGAACAGATTGCAAACTCATGCATCGAAGCCGCAAAAGCTGGCGCTGCTGTTGTGCACATTCACGTACGCGATCCAAAGACAGGTCTCGGCTCACGCGACACAGAGTTGTACGCAGAAGTTGTCGATCGAATTCGCTCGTCAGATACCGACGTCGTCATCAACCTCACTGCAGGCATGGGTGGGGACTTGGTACTTGGTGGCGATGAAAAGGTATTGCCGCTTGCTGCTGGCACCGACATGGTGGGTTCCACAGAACGACTTGATCACGTCACTCGCTTGCGCCCAGAAATTTGCACGCTCGACTGCGGCACCATGAACTTCTCGAGCGGCGGCGACTACATCATGACCAACACGCCAAGTGTGTTGCGCAAGATGGCAAAGATTGTGCAAGAACTTGGTGTTCGCCCAGAACTCGAAGTGTTCGACACCGGCCACCTAGTGATGGTGAAGGATCTGTTGAAGGAAGGCCTGCTCGATGATCCAGTGATGATTCAGTTGTGCATGGGAATTGCCTATGGCGCACCTGATGACACGAACACATTTATGGCACTGGTCAACCAAATTCCAGACGGTGCCGTGTTCTCTGCGTTCTCAATCGGGCGCATGCAGATTCCATTCGTTGCGCAAGCGGTACTTGCCGGTGGAAACGTTCGTGTTGGTCTTGAGGACAACTTGTACTTGAACCGCGGCGAACTTGCTACAAACGGCAAGCTCGTTGAACGTGCTGTCAACATTCTCGAGAATATGAACGTGTCCATCATGGGACCACAGGAAGTTCGCGAAAAACTTAAACTCACCAAGCACGCATAAGGACTCAACATGAGCAACATTCCTGGTCTGAAAACCGTTGGCCTGCTTGGTGGCGGAGTAATTGGTGGCGCCTGGGCTGCACGATTTGTGCTCAATGGCGTAGACGTGAAGTTGTACGACGTTGACCCACAGGCAACTCGCAAGATGAGCGAAATTATGGTGAATGCTCGTCGTGCATATTCGAAACTCACGCTTGCCCCCCTTCCTAAGGAAGGAACCATCACGTTCGTCAGCACTCCCGAAGAGGCGGTAACTGATGTTGATTACGTACAGGAAAGTGCACCAGAACGCCTTGAGCTGAAGCAAGAACTGCTCGCTCGTGCAAGTAAAGCCGCATCACCAACCACAGTGTTTGGTTCATCAACGTCTGGACTTCTGCCAACGCAGATCCAAAAAGACATGGTGCACCCAGAGCGTTTCGTGGTGGTGCACCCCTTTAACCCTGTGTATCTCATGCCGCTTGCTGAAATCTGTGGTGGCGACTTAACCAGTGAAGCAACGAAGTTGCGTGCAAAAGAAGTAGTGACTTCCGTAGGCATGAAGCCGCTCATGTTGAGCAAAGAAATTGATGGCTTTATAGCTGACCGCCT
>JBAXBR010000091.1:0-3656 GCA_037141855.1 Actinomycetota bacterium
GATGACCGTGACGAGCTGATCAAGGAATTGCTCGCGGAATCCCATGGTTTGCGCATGAAGAATGAGCAAATCAGCCTGTACACCGAGAGCAAAATTGCCGAACTGGTGAAACTGCAACGCGAATTGATAACAATTCGGGATGGCTTCGAAACTATCGTTGAGCAGCGAAATGACCTTGAAAGCAAATTGGGACAAGTCAATACTGAGCTCGAGCACCTCGGCACGATTTACACCGCCATGACCGACCAGCGTGATCGATTGCGTGGACGAGTAGCTGAAGTAGAGCATTCGCGCGCATACCGCATCGGCCGACGATTCATTCGCTTCGTACCATTTCTTAAAGAACAGCCACCAGTCGCATAATGAAGCAATACCCAATCATTATTAATGTTCGAGACCGAGTAACACACCTCCAACAACTTGTTTCATGGCTTGAGTCGCAAGGACAGGAAAATATCTGGCTGTGTGACAATGCGAGCAGTTATCCCCCACTCGTTGAATATCTACGATCTTCTCCCCACAATGTTCGCTATAACGACATCAACCTTGGTCATCGAGCACCTTGGTTAAGTGGGCTTGCCTTTGAATTAGGACTTGATTCTCATTTCATTGTTACTGACCCCGATGTTGTGCCGTGCGAAGAGTGCCCAGTTGATGTGTTCGAACATTTTGAACGTGCATTGGAGACCTACCCGGACATTGACAAGGTGGGCTTTTCGCTTCGAATTGACGATATTCCCAGCCACTACGCTCATGCTGCTGAAGTGGTGAAGTGGGAATCGCAATGGTGGCTTGACGAACGGTTTCCAGGCTTTTTTTATTCGCCTATTGATACAACGTTCGCCATGTACCGACCCGGTGAAGGTCATCTCAATCATCGCTCACTCCGCGCGGCACCTCCCTATGTTGCGCGACACATGCCGTGGTATGAAAACTCAGCACTACCCAATGAAGAACTCGAGTATTACCTTGCTCACGCAGACTCATTAATCATCAACTGGGATGCAAAGGTGCTTCCAGCAAACCTGCGTGCACAGATCAACAACATGCGTAGCCGCAATTCGCAAGCTCAAAGTCGCTAAAATAACAACGCATGTCTGAACCCGTGATTACCGTTGAATCGGTATCAAAAAACTTTCGTTTGTATCACGAGCGGAACCGATACATCAAGGCTGCATTACTTCGTGGTCGACGTGCTCGATTCGAAGAGTTCTGGGCACTCAACGACGTGTCGTTTGACGTAGCCGAAAGTGCAACTTTCGGAATTATCGGATCCAACGGTTCTGGCAAGAGCACCATGTTGAAATGCCTCATGGGTATTTATCGCCCAGAGCGCGGACGCATTGCTGTTCGAGGCAAAATTGCCGGACTCCTTGAGCTGGGTGCAGGATTTCACCCCGAATTGTCTGGCCGCGAAAACGTGTTTTTAAATGGCGCCATTCTTGGAATGTCACAAAAAGACATCACTCAACAATTCGACAGCATTGTGGAGTTTGCTGGGCTTGAGCGCTTCATTGACACACCAGTAAAGAACTTTTCGTCGGGCATGACGGTTCGCCTTGGTTTCTCTATTGCAACTCATGTTGAGCCTGAAGTACTGCTCATTGATGAAGTTCTTGGTGTTGGTGACCAGGCCTTCCAGCGCAAGAGTTCGGAAAAGATTGAAGAATTCCGCAGAGATGGCAAAACGATCATTGTCGTTAGTCACGGTCTCGCAGCCATGCAAAACATGTGTCAAGAAGTGATTTGGTTGGAAAAAGGAAAGCTAAAAATGCGCGGGCCGTCTGCAGATGTCATCGCTGCATACACAGGAGAAAGTTATGCAACGCACACCGAGCGAGACGCTGATTTCCGCGAACGCTGGGGTACTGGAGAAGCGCATTTCAACACCATCCGTTTGCTCAACGAAAACGGTCACGCTGTCGAGCGCATTAATACTCAAGACTCTGCGAGCATCGAATTAGCAATTACGCCACAGTCACGGCTTGTTTCGCCAATTATCAAAGTATCGATAGCCAAAATCGGTGGCGAGACCGTGTGGTCAACTACCTCTCAAACTGCGCAGCCACCAATACGGGCACTGTCGGAACCCACAACAATGCGCATCTCATTGGCTCACGTGCCTTTGCTTGAAGGCACCTATTACATTTCTGCGACGTGCACAGATTCAACTGGCACCACCGAGTACGACCACTGTCAAAATTGGGTTCGCTTCGATGTACACCAAGAACACTTATTCGAAGATGGGCTTATTTCAATTCCATCAACGTGGACTATTCAATAACGGCGTTTACAGTTCTTCAGCTACACGGCGAGAGAGTCGCGTAAAAATTGCCCAGCCGGCAAAAAATACGGCAACAGAGACGACCACGACGTACAACATTTCTGTCCAATTTGGTGCCGCGCCTCCGTACAACATGTGACGGAACGTCAGAATAAATACGGCCATTGGGTTCCAGGTGAGAATGAATTCAATGGAGCCTGGTATTTTTCCTTGCAGACGATCTGGCGTATAAATAATTGGTGTTGCAAAGAACATCACCTGCACCAAAATGCTCCATAAATACCGGAGGTCTCTAAAGAACACGGCGGCGGCAGAAAGGGCAAGCGCAAACCCTGCCGCATATACCGCAAGGCACACCATGAGCAAGATTGCCACGGGAAGCCACGGAATAATTGGGCTACCCGCAATGATTAATGCGACAGCAAGTAATGACATTTCAATTGACCATTGCACAAAACAAAAGATGACTTGGGAAATGACCAATGTTTCACGCGCAAAGGCGACCTTTCGCACCAATGACGCATTGCTCAACAACGCATTCATTCCAAGGTTGGTGACTTGGGAAAAGAATCCCCACGGCAAAATTCCACACAACAGATAGAGGGCATACACATTGAGGCCCGATGGTCTACCGATCGGCGCCTTTGCACCAAACACCACGCCAAATACGAACGTATAAATAAGCATGTTCGACAGAGGGTTTAGCAACGACCAGGCCCAACCAAGAAATGATCTGCGGTATTTTGAGCGCAATTCTCGGAGTGTGAGATTCCACAACAGGTTGCGGGATTCAAGGAGTTCTGTAAATGCTTGCACGACGATGAAAACCTTACCAATACTTCGTTGTGGGCGAGGGGGGACTTGAACCCCCACGTCCTTGCGAACACTGGCACCTGAAGCCAGCGCGTCTGCCATTTCGCCACTCGCCCGAATGGATGGTTTACCTTACCAACGCTCAATCACCGCACCAACGGGCGTAAATATGTGCGCGTGTAGTATTTGTTTGATGTCACACGCACATGATGCTCATGGCGAAATCGACTCGCTTGCTGACTTGCGCGATGCTTCACGCGAACGGCTCCTCACAGAAATTGGCATGCTCCGCCAACAAAATGGAACCGTTGAACTTGCGGCTGCAAAACGCGAAGTTCTCGCATCACGCGACGCGGTGTATGGCATGAGCGCTGAATTGGGTGAGCTTCGTGCTCGATTGAAGTCTGATGTGAAGAACGCTCGTGAGGCAATGATGCAGGCGTCGACGTGGCGCGTAGGCACGATGGTCCTTCGTCCATTGAGGCTTATAAAACGACTTTTGCGCAGAAATTAAATGCCACGTTTTAGTATCGTCACGCCTGTCTATAACCCGCCAGCC
>JBAXBR010000092.1:0-3624 GCA_037141855.1 Actinomycetota bacterium
GTTGCTTCAAAGACTCACGAAGTTGGGTTGTAGACATGGCTAAATGGTAGCCAACTGGCCTAATTAATGGTCAAGGTGCCCATCATGTTTGGGTGAATGTGGCAATGGAACGGGTACGAGCCCTTTGCCAGAAGCGGAAGATCAACGGTTTGGCCTGGAGCCACATCAAGGCTGAATGAATCGTCGAGTGGCATGAAGTTATGCGCCACTGTGTCGTTGTTTTTTAGTTGAACAAGATCGCCTTGCGATACATCCGCAGGAACCGTGAATGTGAAATTTGTGATCGAAATCTCAACTGTTTTACCCGATGGTGTGACTTCGGCAGATGAAGACGAACCACACCCAGCTAAAACAGGAACCACAATTAAGGCAAGAAGAAATGCGCGCATTGAGTGACCATACATTGCTCGCCGTAGAATTTCATGTCGTGATCGTGATTGATGCCCAGAAACTTTCGGCATCCCGACCAAACCGTCCGCTGTTCACCGATATATCCCTCACACTTTCCGAAGGCGACCGCGTGGGCATTGTCGGCTTAAACGGTTGTGGCAAAAGCACGCTGCTACGCATTTTGAGTGGCGAGTATTCACCCGATAATGGTGTGGTGCATCGCGGGCGTGGTGCACGTATCGGCATTCTTGCTCAGCAGCCCGTGCTTCCTGCTGGAACCGTGCGCGATGCGGTTGGTGAAGACTGGCGCGGCGAAGCCATGCTCGACAAGTTGGGAATGTCGGGTTTGCTCGATGCACAGACCGATGAACTTTCTGGTGGCCAACAGAAACGCGTTGCACTTGCACAGTTACTGGTGAACGAATGGGACGCACTCATTTTGGATGAGCCAACCAACCACCTCGACTTGGATGCCATTTCCTACCTAGAGGAATGGCTGGCTCAATACCGCGGAGGTCTGTTGCTTGTTACACACGACCGACATGTTCTTGACCGTGTCACCAACAAAGTATTGGAAATAGATCGTGGTTCTGCATACATGCATGTGCCAACCAGCAAAACAGCAGGATCTGGATACGCCGCTTACTTGGCTGGTCGTATTGAACGCGAAGAACGTGCAGCAACTGCCGAACAGGTTCGCAAGAACTTGGCCCGCACCGAACTTGCATGGTTGCGCCGTGGCGCACCTGCACGCACCACAAAACCAAAAGCGCGTATGGACGCAGCAAAAGAATTGGTTTCGCGCAAAGCAGAAGGCCCTGCCCGACAAGGTGAGCTTGGTTTGTCACTAGGCAGTCAGCGACTCGGTTCAAAAGGCATCGAACTGCAAGGCATTGCATTTTCATGGCCAGCATCTGAAAAATCTGCCGAGCACGAAGTACTCCATGCTTTTGATTACACACTTGAACCCGGCGATCGCCTAGGCATAGTTGGTCCGAACGGCGCAGGAAAGAGCACATTGCTTGATCTGATTGCAGGTCGTTTGAAGCCAACTGGTGGCCATGTTGATGTTGGTGGCACGGTGAAAATTGGCTATTACGACCAACTTGGCCGTGAACTCAACCTTTCGCAAACTGTGCGCGAAGCCGTTATGGGTGACAAAGGAAACCCTTCGGTTGAAGACATCAACTTGATGAAACGATTTTGGTTCGATGGCGACTCGCAATTCGCGCCGTTGTCAACGCTTTCTGGTGGCGAGCGACGCCGACTACAACTGCTGCTTACGCTCATCGAACAACCAAACGTATTGATGTTGGACGAGCCAACCAACGACCTGGACCTTGACACATTGCGCGCACTCGAGGAGTACCTCGACGACTGGCCAGGAATTGTGGTGGTAGTCAGTCACGACCGTGTGTTCCTGGACCGCACTGTTATTGACGTATTGGCACTGGACGGCGAAGGTGGCACGCGCCAAGTGGTTGGTGGCATCGCTGGCTGGCTGCAGCAACGTGGCAAGCAGACCACTAACCAAACTGCGCCGAAATTGAAATCTGCACCAGCCCTCGATTCGGTACAACCGACAAAGGTGAAGCCTGCAAAAAGCCCAAGCACACTGCGGCGCTTGTTGGGGCAAACCGAGAAGACGCTTGCACAAGCAACCGAAAAGCTGCAGAAACTTGAGCGCGAGATGTCTGCAGTTGGAAACGACCATGTTGAGCTCGCGCGAGTGAGCGCCGAACTTGCACTTGCCCAACAAAGCGTTGATGCAGCAGAGGAACACTGGTTAACCATTGCTGCAGAAGCAGAATCCCAAGGAATAACCTCTTCGCAATAATGTCAGCGTTTCAATTTCAACTTCGTCAGGCACAGCTTTCTGACCTTGCAGAGATTGCCGCATTGCTTTCTGAAGGTTTGTCCTTTGACGGTCTTGTTTTTGTCCAGACTGCTGAAGAACTTGCAGAAGAGTTTGATGGAACATACTGCGATCTTGAGCAAGATGTCATTGTCGCTGTTCATGAAACAAACATCATTGGTGTGGGCTACACCATCTTCTTGCCGTCCGACACCAAAGAAGAGCGCTGCTACATCTTTGGCACAACCAAACCGCAGTTTCGAGGTAACGGTGTTGGAACTGCGGTTATGCAGTGGGCAACTGAGCATGGTGAATCGTTACTGCGCTCGACGAATCGAACTCTCCCCAAATACTTGCGCAGCGATATGAGTGCAACTAACTCAACTGCTGGAGACCTTTTCAATAGTTTCAATATGAATCCAGTGCGTTGGAATGACGACCTGATCATTGACTTAAACAAGTCGCCAGATGTTTTTACCGCAAGCGGTTATTCGATTGTGCCGTGGGATACTTCACGTGACGAGGAAGCACGAATCGTAAAGAACCTGGCATTCACCGACCACTGGGGTTCTACCCCAACGAGCGAAGAGGGTTGGGACCAACTCGTTCATGGTTCAACAGCGCGACTTGATCAATCCTTTTTTGCGCTTGATCAGAACAAGAAGATCATCGGAGTTCTGCTCTCCCATCGTTACGAATCTGACGATGAGGCATTAGGAAAGCGCATAGGGTGGATTGACAAGCTGGCAACACTTTCTGAACATCGCAAGAAATCGGTGGGCAAATCGCTCATTACCCATGCGCTTGCTGCTTATAAGCACGATGACTTGACCCATGGCGCACTCGACGTAGATACAGAAAATCCCACTGGTGCATACGGTTTGTACACATCAGTGGGATTTTCAACTTTTCGAGGAAAAGTTACTTACGAACGCAAGGTTCAGTAATTACTTAGTTTTTGGAACGCACACCAAGCCGGTGATTTTCTTATCCAACTTTTCGTAGTTGATGTTGTACACCTCAGTATTCACTACAGCCTTTGTTGTGCCGCGTGAAGCCCAATTCATCGCAACGCCATTCGGGTAATCCTTACGGAGTGCTGAACAAGTTGAATATGTCTTTGGTGGAATCTGCTTTGCAGATGCTGCAGTAATTGGTGCAACTGACAGCACCAAGCCGGATAGGAACAGGGAGGCAATGAGTTTTTTCATGTAATTAACCTAATGATCAATTACAGATTGACACGAGCGCAGATGCCACATGTGACTAACGACATCACATACACAATCACAAGCGCACGTTGTTAAACGTCAACGAAATTTATTGCGTGCTGATACTTGCTTTAAATTCACCTTCACGCATTTTTTGTTTCGTTGCTG
>JBAXBR010000093.1:0-3597 GCA_037141855.1 Actinomycetota bacterium
GGTCGCGACGAAGTGTTGCGTGCTGCATTGCTCAAGCGCGGCGACGAGCTTGCATGGCACCCCGACTTCATGCAACACCGCTACACCAATTGGGTCGGTGGACTCAATGGCGACTGGCTCATTAGCCGTCAGCGTTACTTCGGTGTACCAATTCCGTTGTGGTATCCACTTACCGCAGCTGGCGAACCAGACTTCAATAACCCAATCATTCCAAGCGAATCTCAACTTCCTATCGACCCAAGTTCCGACGTTCCTGCCGGTTACACCGAAGCACAACGAGGAGTTGCTGGCGGATTTATCGGCGAACCAGACGTGATGGATACATGGGCCACGTCATCGCTCACTCCACAAATTGCAGGCCGTTGGATAGACGACCAACAATTATTCAACAACATCTTCCCAATGGATGTTCGCCCTCAGGCACACGACATTATTCGTACATGGCTGTTTGCAACCACGGTGCGTTCTCATTTCGAACACCATGTCGCACCATGGAAGAACGCTGCGCTGTCCGGATGGATTCTTGATCCAGACCGCAAGAAGATGTCGAAGTCAAAAGGAAACGTAGTAACTCCGATTGATTTGTTCGAGCAGTACGGCAGCGACGCGGTCCGCTATTGGGCCGCAAGTGCTCGCCCAGGAGTAGATACTGCATTCAGCGAAGACCAAATGAAGGTCGGCAGAAAACTTGCGACCAAATTACTGAATGTCACGAAGTTTGTACTTGGTTTTGGTGAAGCGAACCCAACTGCAACACCAACTGAGGCAGTCGACATCGCCATGCTTGCTCGTCTTGCGTCGGTTGTTGACGAAGCAACCACTGCATTCGAGTCATACGACTATGCGCGAGCGCTGGAAAAATCAGAATCATTCTTCTGGTGGTTCTGTGACGACTACGTGGAGTTAGTTAAGACACGCGCATATTCGGAAGGCGCTGGTTCAGATTCTGCTCGTGCAGCGTTGCAACGCGCGCTTAGCACATTGCAACGATTGTTTGCTCCACATATCCCATTTGCAACTGAAGAAGTATGGAGCTGGTGGCAATCCGGAAGCATTCACCGTGCATCATGGCCAACGCATGCAGACTTGCTCGGCGGAACTCCTGCTGTTGACTCAACCGAGCTTTTGCTCGATGCTGTGTGCAACGTGCTTGCCGTCATTCGTCGCACCAAAACTGAAGCGAAGGTTTCACAACGCGCAGAAGTTGAGCATGTTCTGGTGACAGCAACCGATGCACAAATTTCGCTCTTGCAATTGGGTCTGGTTGATTTGCTAAACGCTGGTGTTGCTCAGAAAGTTGAATTCATACCGCAAGCCGACGAGCACATTTCAACAACCGTTCGCTTGTTAGCACAATGACCAAATACCAGCGCCCTCGCTCGCATTACGCGGTGATCATTTTTAATATTGCCATTGCTGCATCGCTGCTCATCGTGGGTGGCGGACTGCTGTATGCGGGTCAGCGCTTGGGTTCACGACAAGTGGTCAGTTTGAATCGTGGCGATGGCGTTGCCGTTAACCAAGACGCCAACATCACTCCATCCGATCAATGGAACCTCAGCAAAGGCGACCTCGAGTCCAAGAACTTCCTTCTCACTGGCTCCGATAACGGCAGTTGTGTAGACCCAAACTCCCCATTTGCTGGTGCTTTTGGTGACCGCACATCCTTTGGCGAACGCAGCGACACCATCATGATTATTCGGGTCAACCCAAAAGATAATCAAGCAGCGTTTCTCTCCTTTCCTCGCGACTTATGGGTCAAGATTGCCGGCTCAACGCGCTCCAACCGCATTAACTCTGCCTTCGAGCGCAAGAACCCAAACGTTCTTGCCGACACCATCTACCAAAACTTTGGAATCACCATTGACCACTACGTCAACATTGACTTCTGCGCATTTAAAGAAATCGTTGATGCCGTTGGTGGCGTAAAGGTTCCATTCCTCTTTGAAACCCGCGATAAGAAAACTGGACTTCACGTACCAGCACCCGGTTGCTTCGAGTTCAGCGGAGACCATGCACTTGCCTATGTTCGTTCCCGCTCTGGGTACTCATACTTCGACCCTGCAAAGAACGCCTGGGTAGTTGATGGAACGTCCGACCTCGGTCGCATCAGTCGCCAGCAAGACTTCATTCGTCGCGCAATGCAACGCGCACTTGACAAAGGTTCAGCCAGCCCAAAGGTTGCAAACGAACTTCTCAACGCTGCGCTGAAGAACGTGATCACCGACGATCGCCTCACTCCCATCACGATGTTGCAACTTGCTCAGGCAATGCGCAAAATCAATACAAGCGGCATTCCTACCTACACGGTGGAAGGCTCTGGAGAAATGATTGGCGACCAAGCGGTGCTCGTTCCTCGAATTCAAAACGACACGATGCGTGAAATTCTTGCGCTGTTCCAAGGCAAGGCAAGTTTTGCTACACCAGGATCTGCAGCAAATGCTCCATCACCCGACACCACGAGTGCCGAAGGTGCAATGGGCGCAATTATTTCGACAGTTGCATATTTGAACTCAGAACCAACTAACGGCGTTACATCAACAACAATTCCTGTGGTAACGCCACAACAAAACACGTACGGCGTTTCGCCGCCAAACGATCCAACCTGTCATTAATCGAGCACTCGACGCATTGCGTCTGGAATGTCGCTTGGTCCACTGACTGTTGTAAAGCGAGCGCCTACTGCGTCGGCAAACACACGCGCTTCTGCATCGTCGTCCAATGGGGCAATCACTACCAATTCGTCTAGCGACCTTGCGGCTGCGCGTGCATCGCCGTCGACCGTTGCTCGACAATCCGAAAGCAACACCGTGATCCGACGCGCGGCTTGCGAACGTGCCAGCTGTTCACGCGATGCATGCAATGCCCCAGCCAGGTCAGTAGTGCCAAACCCGCGTAACGCAAGCACGGTGTTCACCACATCGTCACCAGACTTATACACGTCCTGAGATTTTGCGGCGATCACGTCTTTTCCGAATACCAGCACGCTGTAGTCCGCTGGCTCCCGGGCCGCAATAGAGGCTGCAGCCATTGCTGAATTGGCAAGTGGCTTGCCACCCATCGAACCACTGCGGTCCACCACAAGACTGATTGCGGTCCCCGGTCGCAGCCAGCCGCGTACACGTAATTCATCGGCGTCCACTACACCAGTCACACGCAATTCATTTAATGCATCCAAACTCGCATCAATATCAATGTCGCCAGCATCAGGTTGATACTTACGAAGTGACATTTTCCCAATTCCACGTGGACGCGGCTTCCCACTTTGCGCAAGTTCGATCAAAATTCGTCCAGCCAGCTTGCGCGCGAGTTCACGCAATGCAGGATCGGTTGCAGCTGTTAAGTCAGCAAGCATCGACAATGTTTCGTCTGGCGAATTCTGCATTGCCTCATCGAATGCAGCTTCGTCAAGTTCGCCAACTTCAGGAGAGATCTCTTCAAACCCTGAATGCTTCGACAGTTCTTTGCGTGAGGTTGTGCGCTTGCTCGCCTGTTGCGCTGCCTGTTCGGCCTGCGCGCCTTCTTTAACTAATGGGAGTTCGTTGCCCCAGTCGGGGCGCCAGCTTTTCCCGCGTCGCCGTCTTCCGGTTTGACGCC
>JBAXBR010000094.1:0-3529 GCA_037141855.1 Actinomycetota bacterium
TTGTGCGGTGGCGGCGGACAAGGCGATGCCCTCGTTGTACGCACGGTCTAAAGACCTCGGTTCTTCCCTCGTTTTAGGCGGCCTTGTTGGCCTTGTAGGCGCTGGCGTTTCAGTTGCGTTTTTAAAAGCGTTGTCCTTTGCAAACAATGCACGCGTAGATAACGGCTGGCTTATTTATTTGTTGCCTGTTGCAGGTTTGGCAATTGGCCTGACGTATCACCACTTTGGCGATCATGTTTCGCGCGGCAGCAACTTGGTGTTGGAGGAAATTCACGAACCTGGTGCAGGTGTTCCGCGACGTATGGCTCCAATGGTGTTTGCGGCAACGTTCGTTTCACACGTATTTGGTGCATCAACCGGGCGCGAGGGTGCGGGAATTCAAATTACGTCCAGCATTGTTGACGGTGCTGCGCGATTGTTTTCGCCAACACTTGAGACTCGGCGCTTATTGTTAATTACATCCATTGCTGCAGCATTTGGTGGTTTGTTTGGCGTGCCCATTGCAGGTGTGGTGTTTGCACTTGAATTTCAAGAGTCTGGTCGTATTCGATACGAAGCAATTCTTTCTGCGCTCACCGCGGCACTTGTTGCGTTTTATTCAGTGGAGTCGTTCCACCTGGAGCACCTCACCGAAAACATGCTTGGTCCAATTGACATCAATGGCTCGTTGATTTGGAAATTGGTGGTGCTTGCTGCAGCAAGTGCTGCGCTTGCCATGTCATTTGTGAAAGCAACACACTTCGTGCACAAAACCGCTACACGCTTTATTTCGTGGCCGCCACTGCGTCCTGTTGTTGGAGCATTTCTTGTGCTGGCTCTAGTTGCTCTGTCGGGCTCACGCGATTACCTAGGGCTTTCTGGTCCACTTGCACATAAAGCATTTATTGGTGCAACGGGAATTGCCGCAGCCGCGTTTGCGTGGAAGTTTGTGTTCACCAGCATCAGCCTGGGAACAGGGTTCATCGGCGGTGAAATGGTTCCGCTGTTCATTATTGGTGCGCTCGCCGGCGCACAAGTTGCAACTGTGCTCGGTGCATCGGTTCCCCTATTTGCTGCAGTTGGCATGGTGGCAACATTTAGTGCTGCCGCTAATGCGCCAATTGCTTGCATAATTATGGGCGTTGAACTATTTGGCGCAAATGCGTTGATTCCGTTCACCATTGCGTGCGTGCTGTCGTATGCCGTAAGCGGGCACGGTGGCATTTACAGTGCACAAAAGCGCACTGCTATTCGGCACTAATTAGCCCTCTATTTCGCGACGACCCTCGAGTGCTCTGCCGAGCGTAAGTTCATCCGCATATTCCAAGTCGCCACCAACTGGCAAGCCACTGGCAATACGCGTAACCCGCAGCCCGAGTGGCTTTAGTAAGCGAGCCAAATACATGGCCGTTACGTCGCCTTCAGTGTTGGGGTTAGTGCACAAGATAATTTCAGTAATGCCTTCGTCGTCTAAGCGAGCAAGAAGCTCGCGAATTTTGAGTTGATCGGGGCCAATGCCCTCGAGTGGGTTCATAGCGCCGAGCAACACGTGATAGCGACCGCGGAACTCGCCAGTTTTTTCGATAGCCACAATGTCGCGCGATTCTTCGACCACACACAACATGGTTTGATCACGACGCGAGTCATCGCAAATGTGACACACCGAACCTTCGGAAAAGTTGAAGCACTTCTGACAAAACTGCACTAACGCTTTTGCTTCTGTAATTGCACTTGCCAGTTTTTCTACGTCGTGTGCATCGGTCTTCAACAAATGAAACGCAATACGTTGCGCCGACTTTGGACCAACGCCTGGCAAACGACCAAGTGCATCAATAAGCGTTTGCATTGCAGTGGTGTACGCAGATGCCATTGCCGTAATGCCCTAACTACTATTTCTTTTTTGCTTGATCGACAACTTGTGAGCCAGGGAATGCTTTCGACAATTGATCCATGGCCGATGGCATGGCTTTGTTTGGTGCATCCACAATTTCACTGCGATCTACTTCGTCTGAAATTTCGGTTTCCTTCACCTTTGGTCGTGCGTTTCGACCAGTTGGCGAGGTGGCGTCTTTGTCGACAGTGAATTCGATAGCCAGCGTGCGACCAGTAACCATGTCGAGTTGTGCCACAACCACAGGAATATGTTCCTGTGCTTTTTTCATGTGCATCTCGTTTGGCGCAGCTAGCGACAACGTGGTGTCTGTGCACGACTGAGGAGTAACTGCCGAATACAACGCACGTACAAATGGCTTCAAGCCTGTAAGTACTTCTGGCCACTTCGCAACTACTTGAGAATCTGATGCTGGCTCACTTGGCCTCGTTGGTTGTGCAGGCGCTGGTGCGGGTGCTGGCGTGGCAACTGCTGGTTGTGCAACAGGTGCAGGTGTGTTGGCTTGTGGCATGCGTGCCTTGCCACCTACTTGCACTTTGCCAGTTGCAGGGTTTGTTGGAACAGGTTTTGCAACTGGGCCAGTTGCGTCAGCTGTGCGAACTACACCTGCTTCCAAACGCTCGAGGCGACCAATGATTGCTGCGATATCGCCACCCAATGTTTGGTTGGTGAGTTTCACCAATGACACTTCGAGCAACAAACGTGCATCGGGTGCATGGCGCATTTCAATGAGTGATTCACCTAACACTTCAATGCTGCGTACCAATGTGCTTGCGCCAAGTTTGCGCGCTTGATCGGCAACAATTGTTGCGCGTTGTTCGGGAAGTTGCACAAGTTCTGGTGCCATGATCGACAAGAAGCATTCGCGCAGGTGACGAACAATTTCTTCGGTCAGTGATCGCGGATCGTTGCCCTGCTGAATAGAAAATGCAGTTGCGGCGAGTGCGCGCGCTGGGTCTTGTTCGCTGATGGCTTCAATGAATTCGTCAGACGACATTTGCTCGCCAACTTCTCCACCACCTGCTGCGATGAGTTCGAGTGCCGACAACGTGTCGCGCGCTGAACCGCCGCCTTGCACAAGTACGTGTGCAATTGCGTCTTCGCTGACTTTTAGGTTTGCGTCTTTAATAACCCAACGCACATGTTCTTCAAGGTCGTGCAGTGGCAAGAGATGAAACTGCAAGTGCTGTGTGCGTGAGCGAATGGTTTCGCTCACCTTCTGCGGGTCGGTAGTGGCCAACACAAACACCACGTGTGGTGGTGGTTCTTCAAGAGTTTTCAGTAGCGCTGCTTCTGCCGCCTTCGACAACATGTGCACTTCGTCCAAAATAAACACGCGATGGCGACCAGGGTTGCCAAGCGACGAGCGCTCAATGAGGTCGCGCATGTTTTCGACACCGTTATTGCTGGCAGCGTCCAGTTCTAAAACGTCGTACGAGTTACCGCTATCGATGGAGCCGCACGAGTTACAAATGCCGCATGGCTCGCCCTCTTCGGGTGACTCGCAGTTCAACACCTTGGCCAGTATGCGTGCCGTTGAGGTTTTGCCTGTACCTCGTGGGCCAGAGAACAGATAGGCCTGACCTTCGCGGTGGTTGATGACGGCATTGCGCAGAGCGCGGACCACATGCTCTTGACCCTTCAGCTCGTCGAAGCGAC
>JBAXBR010000095.1:0-3342 GCA_037141855.1 Actinomycetota bacterium
ACCGCCACATCGTTTGTGGTGAACGCCATTGAATGGAAGCCATGTGATGGCAGTAAGTCAACGGAAGTGGAATGCGGCAATATTGAAGTGCCATTTGACTATTCGAACCCTGATCAGGGCTCATTTGTTCTGTACGTAAAGAAGCACAACGCTTCAAAGCCGGGAAGTCGTATTGGTTCAATGATGGTGAACCCTGGCGGCCCAGGTTTTGGTGGCAGTTCACTTGCCGATGATGCGCAGTACTACTTCAGCCAAGACCTCATCGACAATTTCGACATCATTGCATGGGACCCACGTGGCACAGGAGAGTCAACACCAGCTGTCGATTGCGTAAGTACTTATGACCAATACTTCGGTCTAGATTCACCGCCCGATACTCCTAAAGAAAAACAAGCCCTCATCGATGCATCGCAGGCATTTAATGACAAGTGCGCGGAAAACTCTGGCACCATCCTTCCTTACATCAGCACGAAGGCAAGTGCGCAAGACATCAATAGTTTGCGTCTTGCTCTTGGCGAAGAAAAAATTACCTTCTTCGGGTTTTCTTATGGCTCCGAATTAGGTGCAACGTGGGCAACCATGTTTCCTGAAACTGTTCGCGCAATCGTTATTGACGGTGCGGTAGACCCAAACGCATCATCTACAGAAGAAGGTATGAACCAAGCCAAAGGTTTCGAAGGCCAACTTGCAACATTTCTGAAGCAGTGCGATGAAAAGTCAACGTGTGAATTTCACAACGGTGGAAAAGCTGAAGCAGCATTCGACAAGTTGGTGCTTGACCTCAATACCACGCCGCTTGTTGTTTCTAAAGACCGCACACCCGTAAACCAAGGTGTGTTGTTTACTGCAGTTGCCCAAGCCATGTATTCCGACTACTACTGGCCACAACTCAGTGAAGCCCTACACGCTGCACAAGGTGGCGATGGCAAAGGCCTGTTGCAGTTATACGACGACTATTACCAGCGCAAAGCAGACGGAACGTACGGCAACGAACTTGAAGCCTTCCTTGCTATCTCATGCCTCGATGATCCGGGTGCAACCAGTACGAAAGAAGTGGATTCCCATGTCAGCGAATTCATTGCCGCAGCACCACGACTCGGTGGCAACTTTGCCTATGGCTATTCATGTGCGTTGTGGCCAGTGAAACAAGCACCAAAGGTCACTGTCACCGGAAAAGGTGCAGGCCCAATCGTGGTTGTCGGTACCACTGGCGACCCAGCTACCCCACTTGATTCCACGCGCAAAATGGCAAAAGCGCTTGAGCACGGCGTCTTAGTCATTGTTGATGCCAACCAGCACACTGGTTACGGCGCAAACAGTTGCGTAGTGAAAGCCGTGGACGACTACTTAATCAAACTCGTCGTTCCCACCAACGAACTCACCTGTAAGGGTTAGGTGATTAGGCGAGACTCACCAAGTCGAGCCACTCATTGCTGAAGTAATCCACCTGGCCATCAGGCAATAACAGCACCTTTGTGGGTGCAAGTTGCTCCACAAATTCGGTGTCGTGACTGACCAAAATAATGGCGCCTTTCCAATTGGACAGTGCGTCTGCAACCGACTGCCTACTTGGTGGGTCAAGGTTGTTCGTTGGTTCGTCTAACAACAACAAGTTGTTTCTACCAACCATCAACATGGCCAATGCTAGCTTGGTTTTTTCTCCACCCGACAATGTTGCCGCCTCTTGGAATACTTTCGAGCCCGACAAACCAAACATGCCCAACATGCCGCGTAATTGCGACTCAGTTAAACCAAGCGACACCGGCGCAACTCTGCGCATGTGATCAATAAGTGATGCCTGTGGGTCAAGGTTGTCGTGTTCTTGTGCGTAATACCCAGCATTCACTTGATAACCGAATACAAATGACCCCGAGTCGGGCATCATTTCTTTTGCCAACATTCGCAACAGCGTCGTCTTTCCAGCGCCGTTCAAACCAAGAACCAGCAAGCGCTCGCCTTTGCCTAAATCGAAATCAACCTTGTCAAAAATTGCCGGACCACTGAACTTCTTCGATAATCCCTTGGCTTCAATCACCGTCATTCCACAATGTGGCGGCTCTGGAAACTTCACCTTCAGTACTCGGTCGCCTTCAGAAACTTCCACCTTGGTCTGTTCAATACGGGCAATGCGCTTTTCAATGCTGTGCGCCATTGCAGCTTTCGTTGCCTTCGCACCAAACCTGTCAACAACACCCTGCAAACGATCAATTTCCTTTTGCTGTGTGGCAGCCTTCTTCGCGAGCCTCGCTTCATCGCCAGCACGCGATGTCTTGTATTGCGAGTACGTACCGCGATACTCAATCAGTTCACCAACAGAATCTTCTTGCGGTCTATCCAAATGCAACACACGTGTAATGGCTTCATCCAACAAGTCCAAGTCGTGGCTAATCACCAACAACGCTCCGCGATAGTCGCGCATAAAGCCCAGCAACCACGTTTTCGCATCCACGTCCAAGTGGTTCGTCGGTTCATCCAACAACAACATGTCACTACCGGCAAACAAAATGCGCGTGAGCTCCACGCGTCTGCGCTCGCCACCCGACAACACATGAATAGGCAGGTTCAAACGATCGGGTTTTAGCCCCAAGCCAGCAGCAATGGATCGCGCTTCGCTTTCTGCTGCATAGCCACCCTTAGACGCAAAGTCGTCTTCGGCCTTGCTGAACTTGGCAATGTTTTGTGTGCTTGGCGACTCTTCCATGGTGAGACGAAGTTTTTCAATGCGTGTCAACTCTTCATCAATATTGCGGCCCGAAAGGATGTGTGAAATTGCCGAATGCTGTTCTCGTGAACCAGGAATCTTTGGGTCTTGTGGCAAATAACCAAACGCGCCTTTGCGCAGAATCTTTCCACCATGAGGCTCAACTGCCCCACCCAGCACCTTAAACAGGCTGGTTTTCCCTGCACCGTTACGGCCAACAATGCCCACCTTGTCACGCGGCATAACTGAAAAAGATGCATTTTCTACAACGAGACGACCGCCAACTTCAACAGAAATACTTTGAACTTGGAGCACCCACTCAGAGTGTCACGGCATTTGCCTACACACAACCCGTACTTCAACGAATACACGGATTTACATGGCGGAAGGGGGGGGATTTGAACCCCCGAGAGGCTTGCACCCCTGACGGTTTTCGAGACCGTTCCATTCGTCCACTCTGGCACCCTTCCGTTTTGGAAGGCTATCGGCGCTAGTTGCCTGCTCGTTTGGGTTCGAAAAAGTTCTTCAACAACTCTGCAGATTCTTCTTGCAGTACGCCATGTACAACAACAGGGTTGTGATTCAAACGTGGATCCGAACACACGTTGTACAAACTTGATGTCGCCCCGCCTTTAAGGTCA
>JBAXBR010000096.1:0-3304 GCA_037141855.1 Actinomycetota bacterium
TTCACTGAAGAAACCGCACGACAAAAAGTGTTGATGGCAGAAAACGCGTGGAACTCAAAAGACGCAGAACGTGTCGCCGGTGCATACACACCAGATTCGCAATGGCGCAATCGCAACGAATTTGTACAGGGGCGTGATGAAATCGTTGCATTTCTGAAACAAAAGTGGGAACGCGAAATTGATTACGTCTTGCGTAAAGATCTGTGGGCATTCAGTGGAAACAGAATTGCCGTGCGTTTTCAATACGAATGGCGAAATGCTGCCGGCCAATGGTTCCGTAGTTACGGCAATGAGAACTGGGAGTTTGACGACCTTGGGTATATGCGTCGACGCGAAGCATCGATCAACGACCTCGAAATCAACGAGTCTGATCGCCGAATATTTGGTCCTCGAGCCGAAGGTGACACTTCGGGAATACCGCTGCAATAGCGAGTAAATTACCGCGCGAAGATAAATGCAATTGGAAGTGCTGCGCTAGTCAGCGCAGCCATACCCACACCAAACTGAGAAATTTTTCCGCTGGTGTGTTCGCCAAGCACATGCTTACGACGCGAAAGTAGCAAAATCATCACGATCAATGGCGGCGCAGCTAACCCGTTTAAGACAGCAGACAAATACAGCGCTCGAACCGGGTTGAGCCCGATGAAATTCATTGCTAACCCAAGCAGCATGGAACCAAGAATGACGAAGTAGAAACCTTTAGCTTGCGACATTTTCAAACTCAGTCCTTCACGCCAGCCAAGTGCCTCAGAAATTGCATACGACGAAGCACCTGCCAACACAGGTACGGCTAGTAATCCTGTTCCCACTATTCCAAGGGCAAATAACACTTTCGCCGATGACCCGGCAAGCGGCTCCAATGCCCGCGCCGCATCTTCTGCAGTTCCAATATTGATAATTCCATTTGCGTGAAGCGTTGCAGCAGACGTAACCATGATGGCGAACATCACAAACACTCCAGAAAACATTCCAGCTGTTACATCGCCGCGCATCGATCGCAAATGCGTTTTCACATGCTGCGCAGAATCCCCTATCCGTACTGGCCCTTCTTCAACTTCTTCACTTGTTTGCCAGAAAAATAAGTACGGAGAAATAGTTGTACCGAATACCGCAATGACTGCAGCTATTTCTGCACGCTTAAAACTGAAACTTGGAATGAGCAAATTGCGCAACACGTCATGCCAACTCACGTTCACAATGAACAAGACCAACACATAAGAAAGAATTGAAATGCACAGCCAGCGCAGCACTTTGGAATACTGCCGATAAGGAATAGCGATCTCAAGAAAGGCCATTGCGCTGGCAAACCCAACCACCAAGATGGTCTGTGGAATGGGAACGAGCAGTCGTGTGGCAGCCGCCATAGACCCCAAATCGGCCCCAATATTGAATGAATTTGCCCCCACAACCAGGGTCAGCGCAAGATAGAGCACCCACTTCGGGAACTCCTGTTTGATCAAAACTGCAAGCCCTTTCCCCGAAAAAAGCCCGAGTCTTGCCGAAGCTTCTTGCACAGCAATGGCCAATGGAAGTGACGCGAGGGCTGTCCATAGGAAACGAAACCCAAATGCCGCACCGACTTGCGAATACGTGCCAATGCCAGATGGGTCATCGTCGGCGGCGCCGGTAACGATGCCTGGCCCGACCCGCTGAAAATACCCGCGACCCCCAAATCGACTTCGATGCGGATGGTGGGTCTTTGTCACGCTTTAGTTCTACTCCACAAGGGGCGTCAAAAAGTGCCCTGAAAATGGGCACTATCCACTACCGAGCCACACAATTGCTATACATTTTCGGTTATGAAAAAACGTGACCTCATTCAAGCAGTAGCACTTCACACTGGCGTAGACAAGAAGACGGCAACGTCGACTGTCGAAGGAACGATCGACGTAATCCTGGCAACTGTTGCCAAGGGTGAAATCGTGAACCTCTCGGGCTTTGCAAAGTTCGCCAAGATCAAGCGTCCAGCACGCCAAGGTCGTAACCCGGCCACGGGTGAGACGATTCAGATCAAGGCAAAGACAGTTGCAAAGATCACCGCACTTAAGGGCTTCAAGGACATCGCACTTGGTGTTTCTCCAGCTCCGAAATTGAACACAAAGCCAATGGCGCCAGTTGCAAAACCAGCACCAAAAAAGGCTGCAGCTCCTAAGAAGCCAGCTCCGAAAAAAGCAGCTCCTAAGAAAGTTGTAAAAAAGAAGAAGAAGTAATTCTTATTCAATAACCTCGCTTAAAACTTGAGACCCGCCCGAAAGGGCGGGTCTTTTGTATTTCAGGAACTCTTCGCAGTTAGCGTCAGCCCAATGAAAGCTGCTGTCTATTACGAAACTGGTGCACCCGAAGTTCTGAAGTACGAAGATGTTGCTGAGCCAACATTGTTCGCCGATGGATTACTCATTGATGTTGCTGCAATTGCTATTCAAGGCGGCGACACGCTCAATCGTTTAGGTGGAGCACTCGCTTCCAATCCACACATTGTTGGTTACCAAGCATCGGGAATTGTGCGCGAAGTTGGCGCAAACGCAACTGGCTTCACACCTGGTCAAGCAGTTGTTGCAACAATGGGCTTTGGATCGCACGCAGAAATTATTTGCCCGTGGGCTGTTTCAACGTGGGCAATTCCACATGGTTTGTCGTTACAAGAAGCGGCAGGAGTACCTATTGAGTTTGGTACCGCAGACGATTGCTTGTTCGAGTTTGGACATTTGAGGGCTGGCGAAACCGTACTTATTCAGGCAGGCGCGAGCGGCGTAGGAATTGCAGCAATTCAACTTGCCAAGGCTGCAGGTGCAACGGTGATCGCAACTTCTTCAAGCGATGAGCGCCTAGAAAAGTTAAAGAAGTACGGCCTTGATCACGGCATCAATTACACAAAAGTTGATTGCGCGAAAACCGTAATGGAACTGACCAATGGTGTTGGTGTGAACTTGGTGCTCGATTCAGTTGGTGGTGCAACACTTGAAAGCAGCATCGCATCACTCGCCTATCGCGGTCGTATCAGTTGGGTTGGCCGCGCTGGTCGCGAAGAGCGCCCACCAGAGGTCTGGCCAATCATGCAAAAGAACGCCACCATTACTGGCGTGTTCTTGGGTGCCGAAATGGGCATGAACCCAAACCGCACTCATGCACTGATTGAAAATTTGCTTGGCCGTATTGCCAAGAAGGAACTCGACGTGGTCATTGATAAGACTTTCCCCTTGTCGGAAGCGGCTGCAGCTCACCGCTACATCGAAGACCGCAAGGCCTTTGGTCGCGTACTGCTCATTCCTTAAGGCAATAATGGCGAGGTGACTTACCTCGAAAT
>JBAXBR010000097.1:0-3258 GCA_037141855.1 Actinomycetota bacterium
TGTCCAACCCCAATAGAGCTGGACGCATCTGCCCGCAGCACTGCAACCTTTCGGTTAACCATGTACTACGCACCCTAATTGAAGGGCGATTATCGCCTGTGAAGAACTGAAATTAACTGTTCTGCAGCTTGATTTCGATGTCAACGCCAGCAGGCAGTTCAATGCGCTGGAGGCTGTCAATGGTCTTCGCGTTTGGTTCCACGATGTCGATGAGACGCTTGTGAATGCGCATTTCAAAATGCTCACGTGAGTCTTTGTCAACGTGTGGCCCACGGATCACCGTGTAACGGTGGTTGTCCGTAGGTAACGGAATAGGACCGCGCACTGTCGCGTTGGTACGAGCAACAGTCTCGACGATCTTCTTTGAAGACTCGTCGATGATCTGATGATCGAATGCCTTGAGACGGATGCGGATGCTTGATGCCATGAAGTTCAGCCAGTCAGTTCGTTATTTGAGGATCTTGACTACGCGACCTGCACCTACGGTGCGGCCACCTTCACGGATTGCGAAACGAAGACCTTCGTCCATGGCGATTGGTTTGCCCAATTCCACGGTCATCATCACGTTGTCACCAGGCATCACCATTTCGGTGCCCTTTGGCAACTCAACGGTTCCGGTTACGTCGGTGGTGCGGAAGAAGAACTGTGGACGATAGTTGTTGAAGAATGGCTTGTGACGGCCGCCTTCTTCCTTCGTCAACACGTACACCTGACCTTCGAAGTTGGTGTGAGGAGTGATTGAACCTGGAGCACAAAGCACCTGGCCACGCTCAACGTCTTCCTTCTTGGTACCGCGAAGAAGAGCACCAATATTGTCGCCTGCTTGACCTTCGTCGAGCAACTTGCGGAACATTTCAACACCTGTGCAAGTGGTCTTTTGTGTGTCACGAAGTCCAACGATTTCGATGTCGTCACCAGTGTGAACCTTGCCCTGCTCAACCTTGCCGGTTACAACGGTTCCACGACCAGTGATCGTGAACACGTCTTCAATTGGCATAAGGAATGGCTTGTCAAGTTCACGCTTTGGCTCTGGGATTGAGTCGTCACATGCGCGGATCAAGTTCATGACCTGCTCTTGTGCTGCTTCATCACCTTGGAGTGCCTTCAATGCTGACACGCGAACTACTGGAGCGGTGTCGCCAGGGAACTCGTATGCGTTGAGCAAGTCGCGAACTTCAATTTCAACGAGTTCGAGGAGCTCTTCGTCTTCCACCATGTCTGCCTTGTTCAAAGCAACAACGATGTATGGAACGCCTACTTGGCGAGCGAGCAACACGTGCTCACGAGTCTGTGGCATTGGACCGTCAGTTGCAGCAACCACGAGGATTGCGCCGTCAACCTGTGCAGCACCAGTGATCATGTTCTTGATGTAGTCAGCGTGACCTGGCATGTCAACGTGTGCGTAGTGGCGCTTCTCTGACTCGTATTCAATGTGCGCGATCGAGATCGTGATACCACGAGCCTTCTCTTCTGGCGCCTTGTCGATCTGATCAAAAGCGGTTACTTCAGCCAAACCTCTTTTTGCCAAGGTGGCAGAGATGGCTGCGGTCAAAGTGGTTTTACCGTGGTCAATGTGACCCATGGTTCCGATGTTGACGTGTGGCTTATTGCGCTCGAATTTTGCCTTTGACATTGCTACTCCTTGTGTTCTTTTCTCTGAATTTGTTCTTTGGTTATGTAAATCGTGATGCTCGTGTTAGCTATTCGCCGCGCACGCGCTTGATAATTTCTTCTGCAACAACTGCCGGCACCTGCTGATAGCTGTGAAACTGCATCGAGTAGGTTGCACGACCCTGTGTGCGCGAACGCAGATCTGTACTGTATCCGAACATTTCCGAAAGCGGAACCTGCGCCTTAATGTTCTGCGCGTTGCCATTGGCTTCCATGCCTTCAATACGGCCACGGCGGCTGGACAAGTCGCCCATTACGTCACCCATGTAGTCGTCTGGGGTTACTACTTCAACCGCCATGATTGGCTCAAGGATGATTGGGCCTGCTGCCTGGGCTGCCTTGCGGAACGCCATTTGACCGGCAATCTTGAACGCCATTTCGCTGGAGTCAACGTCGTGGTACTGACCGTCAACAAGTGACACTTTCACGTCCACCGTTGGGTAACCAGCAAGTACGCCGTTGTCGAGTGCTGACTGAATTCCTTGGTTAGTTGGCTGAATGTATTCGCGAGGAATACGACCACCAGTGATGTCGTCTTCGAAGATGTAGCCACCGCCGACGCCGCTTGGCTCGACAGTGATCTTGACAACTGCGAACTGACCCGAACCACCCGACTGCTTGATGTGTCGGTATTCCACCGACTCCACCTTCTTGGTAATGGTTTCGCGGTACGCAACTTGAGGCTTACCAACAGTTGCATCGACGCCGAATTCGCGTTGCATGCGGTCTACAAGAACTTCAAGGTGCAACTCGCCCATTCCCGAAATAACGGTTTGAGCAGTTTCTTCGTCGGTACGAACACGGAAGGTTGGGTCTTCGTCAGACAGTGACTTGAGCGCTTTGCCCAACTTGTCCTGGTCGGCCTTTGTCTTTGGTTCGATCGCTACGTGAATAACTGGCTCTGGGAACTCCATGCGCTCCAAGATGATTGCGTTGCTGCGATCACACAAGGTGTCACCAGTGGTGACTTCCTTGAAACCAAGTCCGGCAACAATGTCACCTGCGTACGCGGTGTCGATGTCTTCGCGTTGGTTTGCGTGCATCAAAAGCAAGCGACCAATGCGCTCACGCTTTTCTTTGGTGGAGTTGTAGCACTCTTCACCCTTTGAAATTTTTCCTGAGTACACACGGAAGTAGGTAAGACGACCGAATGGGTCAGCAACGATTTTGAACGCAAGTGCCGAGAATGGCGCTGCGTCGTCTGCCTTACGTGTCAACACTTCATCACTATCTGGCTTGAGGCCTTCGGTGTCTGGAATGTCGAGCGGGCTTGGCATGTAGTCAACAACGGCGTCGAGCATTTGCTGCACACCCTTGTTCTTAAATGCTGAACCGCACAAGATTGGAACGAATGAGAATGCAAGAGTTCCCTTGCGGATACCTGCGCGCAATTCAGCTTCGCCGAGAGCGCCGGACTCAAGGTATTTCTCCATGAGTACTTCGTCTTCGCTAGCAACGATGTCGAGCAATTCGGCGCGGTATTGCTTTGCCTTGTCGAGGTATTCAGCAGGAATTTCTACGTCTGAATACTTTGAATCCTTTTCGTCGCCGTCCCAGACAACTGCCTTCATCTTCACGATGTCGATG
>JBAXBR010000098.1:0-3254 GCA_037141855.1 Actinomycetota bacterium
AACCACTCAGGCACCAGGCTGAGCGTTTCTAGTTCCACATAACGGTCGGTGTTTGCGGTTGGGTGTTCGGCATGATCGAGTTCCCACAAAATCTCGTACGGCACGTACACCCCGAACCCACCTATGGCAAGTACGGGAAGAATGTCGCTCTTCATGGAGTTGCCAACCATGCAGAAGCGCTCTGGATTGATGTTGAGACTCTTCAACACATGTGCATAGGTGGCTGGGTCTTTTTCCAACACGATTTCAACGTGTTCAAAATGATGGCTCAAGCCACTAGTTTCTACTTTTCGTGTTTGATGAGCAAGATCACCTTTGGTGATCAAAATAGTGCGAAATTGTGCACTGACTTGAGCAAGAACTTCAGCAACACCTTCAAACACGCGAACAGGTTCGGTGAGGTGCTCGCGAACTCCGTGCAAAATCTTTTGCAGTTCAAAAGCAGGTATTTCCCCATTTGACAATGTGATTGCTGCTTCCATTGCAGACAAACCAAACGACTTCACCCCGTAGCCGTACGCATCAATATTTTTGCGTTCAGTAGCAACGAGCGCGGCCTTGATATCAACTCCGACAGGAACGTACGGCGTCAGAGTTTCGACAAACTGAGTTTCGTACTTGCGAAACGAATCTTCGCTAAACCACAATGTGTCATCGGCATCAAATGCAACTACGTCAAACATAATTATCGATGCAAAGCGTTTAAGTAGTTGTACACCGTAATTCGTGAAACTTTCATTGCATCGGCAACATCTTCTACTGCGCGTCGCAAGATAAAAGCTCCTTGTTCGTCGAGCAGACGGATTGCTTTCTGCTTGTCGTTACGCGAAAGTTCTGACAGTTTGTTTCCCAATTCGCGCTCAACAATTTCAATGATTCGATCCAACGCCCCATGCAATGGTGGAAGCCTGATGCCAGCAATGACCGCACCCTCCCACTTCAGTTCAATGTCTCCTGCGGCAATGTTGTCGTGTGTTACTAGCGATGCACCAACTGCATCAATGAGTGGTCGCGCGGCAACAACCATGGGGTGATCGTGCGGAATCGTCATGCTGGTGAGTCCTCGATGGACCCAACATCAACACTCACAAAAGTTGCGCCATTTGCGTAGGCAGCACGCATGAGGTCGGCTACCGCTTCAGGTAGTTCCGATTTGGGGACGGAAAACGATGAACCAAACGGTCCGAATTCAACGATCAGCCCGCGTTTTTCCACTGCGGCAACAGCTGCAGTCACATGCGCCCCAGGAGCGCCTTCAATGAATGGTTCAATGGTAAATTCCACGGTCAACATTTACCCATCGTAAACAATTCACCCTCGTTGCGTACCATTGCCCTATGGCTACAACACCACTTTCACAGCCGGCAATCGAGCGCCACGGCAAGGCAACTGGAGTTCAACAGCAAGCGGCGGGAATGCTCGAATACGCGCGTTCCATTCGTCGCGACTTGCACGTGTGGCCAGAAATTGGTCTTGATCTTCCGAAAACTCGTGAACGTGTACTGGAAGCACTCGATGGACTTCCCCTCGACATCACCTTGCACAAGACAACGAGCGGCATCGCCGCAATGTTGACTGGCGACAAGCCGGGCCCAACCGTGATGTTGCGTGGCGACATGGATGCATTGCCAATGCCAGAAGACACGGGACTTGAATTCGCATCAAAGGTTGACAACGTGATGCACGCATGTGGTCACGACACTCACGTTGCCATGCTCGCTGGTGCAGCAAAAATGCTCAGCGAACGCAAAGCAACGCTGCCTGGTCGAGTGTTGTTTATGTTTCAACCGGGCGAGGAAGGTTATGGCGGTGCCGAGTACATGCTTGATGAAGGCATTCTTGATGTTGGACCGAATCGTGATGGCAGCGAATCACCACTTACCGCGGCATACGCATTGCACATCACTTCTTCATTACCTGCCGGATTCATTGGCACCAAGGGTGGCCCCATCATGGCGTCAAGTGATGTGTTGCGCATTGAAGTGAAAGGTAAGGGTGGTCACGCGTCGGAACCTTTCCGCACGCTTGACCCCGTTCCTGTTGCCTGCGAAATCGTGACCGCTCTGCAAGCGTTCGTTACTCGTCGAATTGAAATCTGGGACCCTGCAGTAATTACCGTCACCAAGTTGATTGCAGGAACTGCAACAAATGTGATTCCTGAAGTTGCTCGAGTTGAAGGAACGATTCGTGCAATGAGCGCAGCCACTCGCAAGAAAGTGCACGACGGTATTAAGCGTGTTGCAGAAGGTATTGCTGCCGCACACGACATGGAAGCAACCGTTGAAGTTGTGCTTGGCTATCCCGTCACTGTGAACGACGGTCCATCTGCAGACTTCGCGCTTGATGTTGCCGAAGCAATTGTGGGCAACAAAGCTGCGGTACGCATGCCGCACGCGGTGATGGGTGCTGAAGATTTCAGTTACGTGTTGGAAAAAAAGCCTGGTGCAATGGTGTTCCTGGGTGGCACGCCACACGACAAAGACTTCCGCACTGCAGCACCAAACCACTCCAACCGCGTGATGTTTGAAGAAGACGCAATGATCACCGGCATGTCGGTGTACTCATCGCTTGCTCTTCGCACTCTTGGCGTCACCCTTGACTAGAGGCACAAATACCCAACCAACAGGGGGTAAACGCCCACTCGAAGGCATTCGCGTGCTTGATTTCACCCGTGTGCTTTCTGGACCTCATGCCACGCGCATGCTGTCTGACCTAGGCGCGGAAGTCATCAAAGTAGAGCCACCTGAAGGCGACCTCACACGTTTTGCGCAACCACGCGTTAATTCGTTGTCGAGTTATTTCATTCAGCAAAACATCGGCAAACAAAATATTTCGCTCGACTTGTCGAAGCCAGAAGCATCTGCGCTCATCATGCGCCTCATTCCATTTTGCGATGTTGTGGTGGAAAACTTTCGCCCAGGCGTCATGAGCCGACTCGGCCTCAGTACTGAACGCATGATGGAAGCGAACAGCCGACTCATCGTTGCCTCCATTAGTGGTTACGGAGCAACTGGTCCGTGGCAAAATCGTCGCGCGTATGCACCGGTAGTGAATGCAGAAACCGGAATTACTAAACACCAAGGCGATGCGCAACGACGTGCGCATGCAAACGACCCACACAGTCACGGCGACGTGTACACCGCGCTTGAAGCATCTTCTGCAATTCTTGCTGCGCTGTATCAACGCGAACACACGGGTGTTGGTCAATACATCGATATCTCCATGGCCGAAACCATGTTGTATGTGAACGAACA
>JBAXBR010000099.1:0-3200 GCA_037141855.1 Actinomycetota bacterium
GGCGTAACACTGGAAGAACCTTGGCCTGTGGCGCAACATGCAAAATTTCGGCAAGCGCAAGCACTGTGGACTCTGCGCTTTCAGCCAAGTTCATGCGACCAACGATTACCGAAACTGATCCGCTGGCAATTTGCTTCAGGATGACTGGGTCAAGACCGGTGCTAATCGTTGACGCAATTTTGCCCGGCTCAATCAACACGGTTTTCCATGCACTTGGCGTAAGGCCAGTTGGACGCGAAGTAATTTCGACCACCTTTGATTTGCGCTTTTGAGCAACATCGCGAACGCGTAGGTACAGAACTGGAAGTTCTTCCTTCAAGTCTGGTGACAGCAAGATAATGGTGTTTGCAGCAACCGCTTCGTCAATTGACGCCTGTGGCAAAGCAAACACTTCTGCTGGCAGGCCGTCGGCAAGTTGGGCATCTCGTTGATTCACGCCTATTGCATCAGCAAGTAGCGCCCAAGCAAATGCGTCTTCGTTTGTTCCGCGTGCTCCACCAATAATGGCTACCGCTTCGGGTGACACAGCAAGCGATGTACGCAACATGCGCGCTGCAGCATCGAGTGCACCCGACCACGTAGTTGCAACATGGTTGCCCTGCGCATCTTTCACGAACGGAGTAGTTAACCGCTCCTCAGAATTCACCGATTCGAAGTTGAAACGGCCACGGTCACACAACCAACCCCAGTTCACTGGGTCAATATCAACACCCTGATAACGCACCAGCTCATCGCGGCTGCTCTGCACCACCGTGCGGCAACCAACTGAACACGTCGTGCATGTGCTTTCAGTTTGATCCAAGTCCCACGGACGAGCCTTGAAGCGATACGGCTTTGCGGTCAACGCACCAACTGGGCAAATCTGCACAGTGTTGCCAGAAAAGTAGCTGCTGAATGGTTCGTCGGGAAATGTCATTACCTGTGTGTTATTTCCGCGGCTGGTAAACGAAATCAGTGCGTCACCTGCAACTTCATCGGCAAATCGAGTGCAGCGATCGCACAAGATGCAACGCTCCCGATCCAAAAATACGTTGTCACTAATTGGAATTGGCTTTTCGTAGTGACGCTTTTCTTCTACGTAGCGACTTTCACCTGGGCCATGACTAAATGCTTGGTCTTGCAATGGGCACTCGCCGCCCTTGTCACACACTGGACAGTCGAGTGGATGGTTGGCAAGCAACAATTCGAGAACGCCTTCTTGCGCTTTCTTCACTTGCTCGGTTTCGGTGCGAACTACTTGCCCTTCGGCAACTGGCGTCATGCATGACACCACCATCATCGGGCCACGTGGTCCTTCAACTTCTACCAAGCACTGGCGACACATGCCAGCTGGTGCCATGCGTGGGTGATAACAAAAACGTGGAATGAAATCGTTCGACTTGTCGGCAGCAGCAATGATCAAGTCACCCTTGCGAGCTGAAACAACTTTGCCGTTAATGGTGAGGCTGACCGCGTTTGGGTCAACAGGTGTTGTGTTCGTTGGATCGACTGTAGTCATGATGTGGCTCCAACGGCAGTGACAGGAATGGTGATTCGCTTCGTAACGCGAGCCTCAAATTCACTTCTAAACAAGGTGAGAGCTGAGTGAATTGGTGCGTATGCCGATGGCCCAACGAAGCAAATAGTGGTCATCTTGTAAGGGAATGGAACTGCCGAAAGTCCAAGCGCCTCATTTGAAGCGTGCGGGAAATCTCCTGGGCAAATGCTGGTTCCCACTTCAATGAGTTGCTGCAAATCTGCATCAGTTCCGGTGCCATTCACTACACGAGTGAGGATGCGCTCTAACCACGTTCCGCCTTCGCGACATGGCGTGCACTTACCGCACGATTCGTGAGCATAAAAATGAGTGAGTGTCAGCGCGGCAGCAGGAATGTCGGTGGTCTCGTCCATCACCATGATTGCGCCTGAACCAAGCATTGAACCAGCTGGCCCAACTTGGCTTGCTTCGAATGGAAGATCTAGCTGATCTGGCGTAAACCACGGTGCAGAACCGCCACCCGGAACAAATGCTTTCAATTTGTTTCCGTTGCGAATGCCGCCACAGAACTCTTCGCCGTACAACAAATCTCGAAATGTGGTGGTGCCGTTAATAATTTCGTACACACCTGGGCGCTTCACGTGTCCTGAAACTGCAACCATGCGCGTTCCAGGCGAAGTCTTAGTGCCAATAGCGGTGTAAGCCTCGACGCCATTGCGAATAAGCCATGGCAAGTTAGCCAACGTTTCCACGTTGTTCACGATGGTTGGCTGACCGTACAAACCATTTGCTGCTGGAAAGAACGGCGGCTTCAAACGTGGCATTCCGCGATTTCCTTCAAGGCTTTCAATCAACGCAGTTTCTTCACCAACGACATACGCGCCAGCACCCCAGTGCAACACAATGTCAACCGAGAATTTTGAACCAAGAATGTTTTTGCCTACATAACCAGCCGCGTACGCCTCGTTCAATGCTGTAGCAACACGCTCTTGCGCGAGCGCCATTTCTCCACGGATGTACAAGAAGCACTGCGACAACCCTGCTGCGTAACACGCAATGAGGCAACCTTCAATCAACTGGTGCGGGTCGCGCTCCATGAGCAAACGGTCTTTGTAGGTGCCCGGTTCGCTCTCGTCGCCGTTCACTACTAAATATCGCGGCCACACTTGCTGAGGAGTAAGTCCCCACTTGGTTCCAGCAGGGAAACCTGCGCCACCACGGCCGAGCACGGTTGCGCCCTTTACTTCTTCATGAATGTCTGCTGCGGGCTTCGACAATGCTTTGCGAAGCGCTGCATAACCATCGGTTGCCATGTAGCGCTCAATGGTGAACGAATCGGTGTATTCGAACCGTGAAGTGACTACTTTCGGACGATCGCCCGCAACAAATCCTGGAGCGTGTGGGTACGAACTCATAGCGCAGGCTTCCCATCTAGCCAAGCAGGGCCTTCAGTGACATCTTCTGGAGCAACTGCGCCCACGCCTTTGTCGGCTGGAATGCGTTGGCGAACTTTTGCAAGTACACCATGGACAGGAATTTCGTCGGCCAGTTTTCCTGCGCGCAAATCATCTACCAAGTTGTCAAAATCGGTTGGCGTGACATGGAATCGATAGCGATAGTTCACTTGCAACGTCGGTGCTTCAGTGCATGCTGCTTGGCACTCTGCGCGAGCAAGAGTAAACATTCCATCTGCGGTTGTTCCGCCCGCCTTCACCCCAAGTTT
>JBAXBR010000100.1:0-3196 GCA_037141855.1 Actinomycetota bacterium
TAAGCCTTGCGCGTAATCACTTGAATGCGTGGCACGGTGCTTTCGCAATATGCGTACAGCAGTTTCGCGCCGTGGCGAATAATGCCGCCGTATTCCTGGTCAACTCCAGGAAGGAATCCGGGAACGTCTACGAACGTGACGATTGGAATGTTGAACGCATCGCACGTGCGCACGAAGCGCGCAGCCTTTTCGCTGCATTCAATGTCGAGCACGCCGGCCAACACCATTGGCTGGTTACCAACAACACCAACTGCTTGGCCGTTCAAGCGCGAGAAACCGCACACAATGCTCTTTGCCCAATGTGGGAAGTATTCGAAGAACTCGCCGTCGTCCATGACTTCGGCAATAACTTTCTTCATGTCGTATGGCTGGTTGGCCGAAGCAGGAAGAATGGTGCGCAACGATTCGCACAACCGCGTTGGGTCATCCGTTGCATCGCCTGCAGGAACTTCAGACAAATTGTTTTGTGGCAAGAAGCTCAGTAGGTAGCGCACATCTTGCAAGCAAGACTGTTCGTCGGCGCTAACAAATGTTGCAACGCCACTCTTCGAAGCGTGGCTCATTGCACCACCCAGTTCTTCAAGCGTTACTTCTTCACCGGTCACCGTCTTTACAACGTCTGGACCAGTAATAAACATGTGGCTGGTTTCGCGCACCATGAAAATGAAGTCGGTCATGGCTGGTGAGTACACGGCGCCACCTGCGCATGGTCCAAGAATTACCGAAATTTGTGGAATCACTCCCGAGGCCTGCACGTTGCGATGGAAGATGCCACCGTAACTGGCAAGCGACACCACGCCTTCTTGAATGCGTGCACCTGCACCGTCGTTCAAACCAATAATTGGCGCGCCAACTTTCAGCGCCAAGTCCATCAACTTGTGAATTTTTTCGGCGAACACTTCGCCAAGCGCTCCACCAAACACGGTGAAATCTTGGCTGTAGACAAACACTTTGCGTCCGTCGATGGTTCCCCAACCCGTGATTACACCGTCGGTGTATGGGCGCTCTTCAAGGCCGGCTGCATGTGCGCGGTGGCGCGCAAGCAAGTCAAGTTCGTGAAAGCTTTCGGGGTCGAGCAGGGTGGTAATGCGCTCGCGTGCGAGCAGCTTGCCCTTTTCGTGTTGACGCTCTACCGAGCGTGGCGAACCGGCGTTGTATGCCTGTTCTTTGCGGGCTTGAAGATCTTGCAGTTTGGCGTCCATGGCGTTGCTACTCACGCGCTAGACGCTAGTGCCCAAGCGGGGTTCAGCCGCCGACGGTGGTGGGTACTGCGGGAACTGTTGTCTCGGGAACAGTGGTTTCAGGGGTGGTCGACTGCATCACGGTGAGCGTGGTGGCAAGTGGAACCATGTCGCCAGTGGTGGTGGCTCCCGTAATTTCAATTGACCACACGCCGGCCACCTTCAAATTGAACAGTCCGTCGTAGGCAACAATGGCCGCGCCGCGGCGCTTCAACGGCACATTAATTTCGATGCCCTCAAATGCTGGGTCTGGTGGAATCAACTTAATGGTGAAGTTGTTAACGCGCTTCGGGTTCAATAGTTCAATGCGCATTGCATTGGTGCCAGTAGTTGCTGGCGAAATAGATAACACAATGTGGAAGCGATCGTTTTGTAGTTCTTCGCGGAACTCGTATGCAACGCTCGACTTAACGACTGCGGCATTTGCTTGTGGTGGTTTCATTGGCACCATCCACGATGTAAGCGCAAGCACAACTACGCCAATCACAATTTCAACAGTCAGTACTCTGCGCAAACGCCACGCCATTTTCCCAGTCAGATTTTCGATACGTGCAAACTTCGTGGCAACAAAACTTTTCAGCATGAGTGCAACAAAGATCATGAGCGCGCTGAACATGATGACCAAAATTCCAAGTCGGCCGTGACCAGAAGTGAAAATGGATAATCCGTCGAGCAAGAGCATCTGGATAAATCCGGTAATGACACCAACGATCATGAGCGGACCAGAAAGTTTTGCAAACCCGAGAACTGCTTGCACCAAGTCGGACTCTCCGGGGGCGCTCAGTACTGTACGAACCAGCAGAATCATTCCACCAAGCCATAAGCCGATGCTTAATGCGTGCCCAACACCAAAGACATAATTCAAAAACGACACGTGTTGACCAACGCGAGTCAGTCCGTATGTTGCCATCATCAACGTCACAATGGTGAGCGCAGGTACTTGTGTTGTTGGATCAACAATTTTTTCTGGGTCAAATGCCACCCAAAATGCAGCCACAACTAATACAAATCGCAAAATCAATATTGCTCCGGCACTGCCACCCGTGTGACCAAACCAACTAAACGGGCTGAGCGAACTGGCAAACCCAGAATTGGAATGACGGAACGAATTCATCGCCACGATGAGATACATGGTGACCACTGAAAGCAACCACGTCAGTTTGAAGAAGCGTAAACAAATTGGGTACTCGGTGCCTTCTGGCCACGCGAGCAGCATCAAAATCAGTCCGCCGAACAATGCAGACACAAACAAGTATTCGGCAATGCGCAACAAGCCCAACACGAGCCCTGTTTTGCTTCCTGCACCTGAATAGGTGGTGACAGTTTCGCCGATAGCCGTCACGGTCTCACCCGGTGAAACAAGTGTGGACTCCGTAACGACTGCAGCACTGTCTTGGGTAACGGAAAGCGCAAATGAAATTGACCCAGCAGAGTTCGACGATGCGATGCTCCACTTAATAACGCACTGACCGTTCTCTGGTTGTTGACCAAGTAAAGGAATTGCGAATACCAAATTATCTTCAGTTGCTGGTGCGCTGAGTGCAACGGGAACATCGGCGTTTGGGCCACACAACAGTTCAACGGCCAAGTCACCTTCTACTGCTGCACGGAACGTGAGCTGAATTTGTGTTGGCGGAACTTGCAAAGTGGAACCTGAAGCAGGGTTCGACGAAATGACTTCGTTGGTGCCGGCTGCGGCAAATGCCGATGGTGCGAACGTGCCGGCGACCGCGGCAAGGAGGCCAAGGCCACACACCAGGCGGACCGATTTACGGCGTAGAACAGGCAGGATTTTCGTCATGGCGTCACCTAGAAGTTAGCCAAATCTGACCGTGAACCACCTCGTAGGTAGGCTCGCAGGCAATGGCTGTCCAATCTCTTTACCGTCGCTACCGCCCTCGTCGCTTCGACGAGCTGAAGGGTCAAGAGCATGTGGTCCGCGCTCTGCGCAATGC
>JBAXBR010000101.1:0-3178 GCA_037141855.1 Actinomycetota bacterium
GGCCACGAAGGAGTTGACTCTTGATAGGTGCTGGCGATCTTGCCCGTAAAACTCGGCTCGTACTGACTCATTGCATTTGCCCCCTTGCACAGACTCTATGTTTTGTCATAGAGTCTGTCAAAACACATCAAGGGGGAAACGATGTCCGAAGAAGAAACACCAAATCTCAAGCACAAATACGGCCGAATTGACTTGGACTATGCCGCACAACTTGCGACAACTCCCCCAGAACACGACGGACCAATCTTCATGGTCAACCTCATGAAGTACCACGATGTTGCGCAATACAGCAGCACCGATGCACCTCAAGTAAGTGGACGCGAAGCCGACGATAAATACAACCCGGCATCAATCTTGAACAAGATCGGTGCCGACATTGTGTTCGTTGCCGACGTAACAAAGAATCACATTGGCGACGAAGACTGGGATCGCATCGCCATCGTTCGTTACGCAACTCGTAAATCGTTTATCGATATGCAGCAACGCAAAGACTTCGCCGAAAAGCATGAACACAAGGCTGCTGGCATGAAGCGCACCACCATTGTGTGCTGCAGGCCAGTAGATGATGCACTTGACACGCGCAGTCGACCAGATGGATTTGGACTACGCAACATAGTCATGGTGGTACGCCAAGCATCAGACCGTGAACTCGTTCTGAATTCTTTGCCGAACGCAGTTGGTATGCGCGCTGAAGGAACCATCATTGGCGATGGCCGCAATTATGACACCGTGCAATTTGTTCACGTCGCCAACGAGCAAGAAGCAGATGCACTCGTCGCGTCTATTAACGGACTTTCATCTGGCGAAAGTTATGCAATGACGGTTTCTGCTTCAGTTGACGGAATTACTTCCTGAATTCATGACGACTACTCCTTCAGTTTCAATTGACGGTCGCAGCTTGCGACGTGAACGCAATCGACAGGACATTGTCGATGCGCTTCTCGGACTTATTGAAAACGGAGAGACTGAAATCAGTGCTGCACTTATCGCCAGCAAAGCTGGCCTTTCGGAGCGTTCAATTTTTCGGTATTTCGACGATGTGAATGATCTGTACCGCTCCGTTTGCGACCTGGCGTTTTCAAAGGAAATTGAGTTTGCGCTCATCGATGATGCTGGTTTCGGTTCGCTTGATACGAAGATTGAAAACTTCGTCAATCAGCGCGTTCGCATTTACACGATGAACGAAAAAATTGCTCCGGCTGCCCGTTCGTTTGCATTCAAAAACCCCATTATCAAAAATCAACTTGTCATTGGTCGCAAATTACTCCGTACACAAATCATCAAGCACTTTGCCGATGAACTTTCGGCATTTGACAAGCAGCAACAGCAAGTTGCCGTTGCCATTATTGATTCTCTCACCACATTTGAGAGCTACGACATGATGCGCTCAGATCAGAAGATGTCAGTTCAGACCATTCAGTCAATACTTTCCGCAGGCATTAGAAAGGCCCTCCAATGAAAGCACTACGCACTCCAGAAGCTCGGTTTGACAATCTTGCCGACTTTCCATTCGCTCCTCATTATGTTGAGATCGACGATTTAGACGGTGGAAAACTCCGCGTTCATTACCTCGATGAAGGCCCGCGCGACGGAGACATTGTGTTGCTCATGCACGGAGAACCATCGTGGTCATACCTGTACCGCAAAATGATTCCGTTCTTTGTCGCCGCAGGTCATCGTGTCATTGCTCCAGACCTTGTCGGTTTTGGAAAGTCAGACAAACCAACTGAAAAGACCGACTACTCCTATTCGCGTCACGTGCAATGGATGGCGGAGTTGCTCTTCGATCACTTATCCATTCGCAAGGCCACCTTCTTTGGTCAAGACTGGGGTGGCCTTGTAGGACTTCGCCTCGTTGCTGCAGAGCCCGAGCGTTTTTCACGCATTGTGGTCAGCAACACTGGTCTTCCAACTGGTGAACAGCCACCAACCGATGCATTTATTGCTTGGCGCGACTTCTCACAGAATTCGAAGGTGTTTCCAATTGGCACCATTGTGAATGGTGGAAGCGCAACAGACTTAAGCGAAGCCACGATTGCTGCATACGACGCACCATTTCCTGACGACACATTTAAGGCCGGTGCGCGAATTTTCCCATCGTTTGTTCCAACGTCGGTTACCGATCCTGCATACAACGACAATGTTGCGGCATGGGAAATTCTGAAGAAGTTTGAACGTCCAGTGTTGTGCTGCTTTGGCGACAAAGACCCCGTTACCAAGGGTGGCGCAAAGCCATTTATGAATTTGATTCCAGGAGCACAGGGTCAACCACACGTCACCATCGAAGGTGGCGGACATTTCATTCAGGAAGACAAAGGCGAAGAACTCGCCGCGCTCATCAATTCATTCATCGCATCAACGCCTTTGTAAAGGACACCAAAATGGAAATCACTCTGCTTGGAACTGGAAGCCCGCTACCCGACCCACGTCGAGGCGGGCCAGCAACCTTGGTTCGCGCGGGTGGACAAACCATCCTCGTTGACGCCGGGCGCGCAGTGGTCATGCGCCTTGCAGGTGCAGGCACATTGCCCGTGTTGTTGAACGCGGTGCTCATCACCCACCTCCATAGCGATCACATCACCGATTTAAATGATGTCATCACGAGTCATTGGGTCATGACCGGCATTGAAACACCGCTCAATGTTTTCGGCCCTCCGGGAACTCAAACCGTGGTGGACGGAATTTTGATGATGCTTGCACCAGACATTTCATATCGCCTTGCGCACCACACCGACACGCTTACCTATAAGCCAAATGTGGTGGTTACCGAAGTGAAGCCTGGTGCAACATTTGCAATAGGAGATGTGCAGGTAAAGGTTGCGCGCACTCACCACCAGCCAGTTGAGCCAACCGTTGCATTTCGTTTAGAGCACGATGGCAAGTCAGTTGTGCTTGGTGGCGATGGCATTCCGTGCGACACACTGGATGAAATTTGTGCCGGTGCCGATGCCTACGTGCAGACCGTGATCCGCGAAGACTTGGTAAAGCTCATTAACAACAAGCGTTTCCAAGACATTTTGGACTACCACTCAACTGTTGAGCAGGCCGCACAAACCGCGACGAAGGCAGGAATTAAGAAATTGATCCTTACGCACTACGTTCCTTCAATGCAACCCGGTCAAGAAGATGAATGGCGTGCATTTGCGGCGAAGTATTTCGATGGTGAAATCGTGCTTGG
>JBAXBR010000102.1:0-2982 GCA_037141855.1 Actinomycetota bacterium
ACGCGTGGTGTTACGAAGTTCCTGTTGTTGCCATCAGCAACTGGAGTTAGCTTCAAAAAGAGCGTTTAGAGTCCGTTTTGTTTTGCTATCTGGATCATGATCGCGTCAAAGTTGCAAGTTGGAAAGAGATCCGTGAACGTCATAAGGGAGCAGTATCCATAGCCAATGGCTTGCTCGCCAACGTTTACTAATTTCACTATTACTGGATCAATGTTCGAGAACGCTTCAAGCATTTGAGTTTCAATTTCGTTCAATACCTTGTTCATGGTGCGATGAGTTGTCTTGTGGTGCCGAGTAGCAATGATGCATTCCTGGCGGAACCGTAGCCAAGTGACTCGGTCAGGTATCAGTCCGAAATTGAAACTGTCAGTAAGACCAAAGTTTTCTTGGTGCAGTTGCGATGCCGTACGTTTTGCTTCAAGATTTTGATTCTGTGTCGCACGCATTAACTCATACACCGCGTCGTTCATCAGTGCTTCTTTGTCGCCGTAGTAGTTATATAACGAACCAGAAGTTATTGAAGACCGACGTGCGATCCTCGAAATAGTTGCTCCATTGAATCCGGTTTTGCTCATTACGTCCGCAGTTGCGTCAATCAACGCATCACGTAGCTGGTTGCCAGTTGCAGATCGAATTGGAGTTGGATTGTGACTGTATTGAGTTTTTTGCTGAGGAACCGCTGATAAGTACGCGGTATGAATACCTGCAGCAACAGCTCCGAGGTATTCGTTCTTTCCCTTAATAAATGATCGCAAGGAGGCACCAACCAACATTGACGCGGCGATCGCAACTACTGCTCGGTCTATTTCTGAATTATTGATGTTCAGGCCAGCGTCGTGCAACCAACTAGAGACCATTGGTTTAACAACTTCGCCAACAACTTCGTTTCGTTGTGCAATCACGATGAACTCTGCGCCAAGGCGCATGATCGAAGTCGGTTGATTGAGGAGTCCAGCGATGTCGCGTGGGAAGGATGAAGTTGAGCGGTCGGTAAATGCAGCGATTGATTGAATGAATGCGTTGCCGAAAGGAAGTGAAACGGACTCGGTCCACAGGGCAACCAGCATTTCATCCACATTTTCGTAGCGTCCATAAATGGCACCCGTCGTGAGGCCTGCTCGCTTGGCTACCGCACGTACAGAAATCTGATCTAATCCGACCACAATCGCCTCGCGCTCAAGCGCCTTCAAGATCAACGCAGAGTTTTGGGCAGCCTGCTTTGGCGAGGATCGACGGATTACAGGGGAGTCAGTGCGGGATGGGGCGGGATTCATTTGTAATGCACTCTATTATTAACTAGCCTCGCTGTCATTGGGAAATCACTCATTCTTCGGAGGACATATGAAATCTTTTCACCGGGCAATTGGAGCAATGGCAGTCCTAGGGTTCATCGTAGGTAGCAGCTCAATTGCGATGGCCAAAACGGTTCCGCAGTGCGCGCCGGTTGCAACTGCAACATGCGACCCGCAGGGTAATCCTCTGAATCCGACCTCTCCGCCACCGCTTGGAAATGCAGCTGGCACAGCATCACCTGCAACTGGCGCCACAAAAGTTTCTGGCACTGCGGCACTCGTGCCATTGACTTATGGATTGTTGTCAACACAAGTTTCACAACAATCTGGTATTGGAAACATTTCTGACCCTTCACTCGTGCAAATGGCAGATGGTTCAATTCGAATGTTTTTCCTCAATGGCAATGAACAGCAAGCTGGAATATCCGGATATGACAATTTGGTTCACTCGTTTTTGTCAACTGACAATGGGAAAACCTGGACACTTGAATCTGGGGTTCGAATGACGGTGCAGTCGCCAGTAAGTGTGAATGCAATGAACGGTGCGTACGAAGCGTGGGGTTGGTACCACCAGCCGGGTAGTGAGCAACTCACTCATTTCACTTCGTCAAACGGCAAGGATTTCACGTCAGTTGGAAGTTCATCTCCATCGTCATCAACGTGCAAGAGCAGCGCTGGCACTGCAGCTGCGCATCTCGGAGACCCTCAAATCGTAAAGGTTGCCTCTGGGTACATTGCCTACGCTCACGACTCTGGCTCACAGACAAGCCCGCCTTTTACGCGATTCGTTTGTGGCATGACTTCAACAGATGGAACTACCTGGACGACCGATGCGGGCAAAACAATTTCACTATCAACGGATATCCAGACGAACCCAGAGACGTATCGCAATCGTTCAGGTGTGATTGAGCAGATACTTCCTATTGACACCACGGCAGCAGGCGGACGAAAAGTAGGCATGCAAGTACGAACCTCAACCAACGATGGTGCTTCATGGTCGTCGCTGAGCGAGTTGAGTTTCTTTGCAGCCGACCCAGATCGTCTGGATATTGCGAACGGCGATTCACTTCTTGCTTTCGGCAACTTTGATTCACGTAAAGGTGGCTTGCTTGCAGTTACGAAGAAAATTTCGACGAAGTACAAGGCAAGCCGTGTTACAAGTGGACAATCGGGTGTTGTCTGGACGATCAGTGGTGCAAAGAAATCCGAAATCAAACTAAAGAACTTGTGCCTTGGCACAGACGTCACTTCGAAAGCGAAAATTGTTGCAAGTGGAAGTAATTTCAAAGTCACATATACGGACGCAACTGCTTCAGGTTGCGTATATGCAGTGATTGGTTCAGTTCAAGCAATTCAATAGATGGGCTTGCATTTGCTGGGCTGTTTCCCCTAATGGCCCAGCAAATAGCTCCCTATTAATTGAAGTAGGTAATTGCGGGCGCTGGGCGTTCGCGGTCGGGAATATCGCGGTTCGGCCAACCCAAGTACAACATGGCCGTGATGTGCGTGCCTTCAGGCCAACCACAATGCTTGGCCACATCGTCATTTGCACCCTTCGGGCAACTGGACCAAAAGCTGCCAAGGCCCATTGCGGTGGCGCCAAGCAACATGTTCTGAATGCCCGCTGAAACCGCGTCGCGGTTTTCTTCAGTTTGTAATTCAGATTCACCTTGCAATGTGCCAACGACAA
>JBAXBR010000103.1:0-2954 GCA_037141855.1 Actinomycetota bacterium
ATGCTGTGCACCATGCACATGCCAATTGTGGGGCGCGACTTGCCGCCACCAACATCCACCCGAGTGCGGGCAACGCCATACGCATCGGCAACAGACAGCGAAGCCACTGGGTTGGGGAATAGGCGTTGCATTGCGTTCAGCATATGGCTGATGGCTATATGTATGGCACGATATGGCCATGCCTGAAACGCCAAATGAGCGCACCCATTACCGAACATGTCCATTGTGTGAAGCAACATGCGGTTTGGAAATCACCGTTAAAGACGGAGCAGTGTCGCGCATTCGTGGCGATCGCAACGACGTATTTAGCAAAGGCTTCATTTGTCCAAAGGGCAGCACGCTGAAGCAACTGCACGAAGACCCAGATCGTTTGCGCAAGCCGTTGGTGAAGCGCAATGGCGTGCATGTTGAAGTGAGTTGGGACGAAGCGTGGCAGGAAGTTGATCGCGGCCTCATGGGCGTCATTAACAAACATGGTCGCGGTGCAGTTGGCGCGTATTTAGGAAACCCAAACGCACACAACTTGGCTCCACTCATTTACAACCGCGTGTGGTTGCAAGCACTTGGCACCAAGCAACGCTTCAGTGCTTCGTCGGTCGATCAAATTCCAAAGCAAGTGAGTTCGGGTTACATGTTTGGCACGCCGGCTTCAATTGCCATTCCCGATTTAGATCGCACGCAATACATATTGATGTTGGGCGCAAACCCATATGACTCGAATGGAAGTTTGTGCACGGCACCAGACTTCCCGGGTCGACTTGAAGCCATGCGCGAACGCGGTGGCAAGTTGGTTGTTGTCGACCCTCGCAAGAGCAAGACAGCAGAACATTGCGATGAATGGTTGGCCATTCGCCCAGGTGCAGATGCATTGTTCCTTGCTGCAATTGCCAACACCATTTTTGAAGAAGGCTTGGCCAACGTTGGCGATCACATTCGCCCACATATTGCCGGGCTCGATGTATTGCCCGCAGCGCTGAAGCAATTCACCGCAGCTGCTGTTGAAAAGGCAGTGGGCATTGATACTGAAACGATTAAGCGCATTGCTCGTGAGTTTGCGGCTGCCGACAAAGCCCTGGTGTACGGACGCATTGGCACCTGCACGGTCAGTTTCGGAACTACAGCGAGCTGGTTGGTCGACGTAGTGAACACCATTACAGGCAACCTCGACCGCGAAGGCGGTGTGATGTTCACCATGCCTGCAGCAGGTGGGCCAACCACGCGTGGTCAAAAAGGAACAGGAAAAGGTTTTTCTATTGGTCGCGGACATTCGCGCGTGCGCAAATTTCCTGAAGCACTTGGTGAATACCCAGTGAGCGTGTTGGCAGAAGAAATTGCCACGCCTGGTGAAGGTCAAATTAAAGCGCTCATTACTGCAGGTGGAAACCCTGTGTTGTCTACACCAAACACGCTTGCACTTGAAGAGAGCATGAAGTCACTTGAGTTCATGGTGTCGGTTGATATTTATTTGAACGAGACCACGCGTTATGCCGACGTCATTTTGCCTTCGCCTTCACAACTGGAACGCAGCCACTTCGACTTGGTGTTCACCGGTTTCTCGGTGCGCAACGTTGCCAATTACAGCGAGCCAGTATTCGAACGCGCAGCAGACCAACCAGATGAGTGGGAAATATTGTTGAAGCTTGCAGGCATTGCACAAGGTATGGGCGCAAACGTGGATGTTGCAATGGTGGACGACTTCACACTTGATGCATTCATTGGCAGCATCACCAAAGATTCAACGTCGCCAACCAACGGGCTCACTGCAGAACAGATTCGCGAACAACTTGATGCGGATGGCGCACGCGGTACTGAGCGCATGCTGGACCTCATGTTGCGCACGGGGCCATACGGCGATGGATTCGGTGCGAACCCAAGTGGCATCAGCTTGGCGCATATGAAACAGCACCCGCACGGCATTGACTTTGGCCCACTCGAGCCGCGCATTCCAGAAGCACTGCGCACACCAAGTGGAAAAGTTGAACTTGCACCAGAACCATTGCTTGCCGACTTGCCACGACTTGCAAAATCGATGAACGAATTTAACGATGAACAATTAGTGCTTGTTGGTCGTCGCCATTTGCGTTCAAATAACTCGTGGATGCACAACATTGAAGTGTTGGTGAAAGGTAAAGAACGCTGCACATTGCATATGCACCCGAATGATGCACAACGTGTTGGCGTGAAAGAGGGAAGCGTGGCACGCATTGCCAGCAGAGTTGGTGCAGTGGATGCAGTTGTTGAACTAACCAGCGACATTCGCGAACGTGTTGTCAGCCTTCCGCATGGTTGGGGTCACGACATGAGTGGTACACGCATGAACGTTGCCGCGAAGCGCGCCGGCGTGAACTCGAATGTGCTCACCGACGAAAACGAGATGGACCCTCTTTCGGGAAATTCGGTGATGAACGGCATTCCGGTCACCATCACGGCTATTGGATGACAGTTATCAACAGGTTGTGGGTGGGTTGTCCACCGATAAAACCCACAATCCACAAGGGTTTCCACAGTTAATTTTTTTAATTCACAGGGTTATCCACTTCCTTCCCACAGGGGTAACCCCGTATCATTCGGTTCAACGCTGCATTGAGACGTTTCGAAGTCATTTATGACTTTTTTATGTCAATTTGCGCGAGGGCCTCAAGCCCTTATCCAGTAAGGCTCAGAAGGTGGTCGCAGAACACGAGGATGATTGACAAGGGGTAATTACAATGCTGTAATCATTCCCTACCAGTTGTGGGCGGATCTGCAAAGGGGACAGTTTCACCACAACATGTTGTGGTCTTGAAAAAGACCACGGCTAGTGGATGGCCTGACCCCCTTGGAAATCCCTCCAGAGCTAGTGGATTCAAGGTTTTAAGCGGTTTTATACATTCGAAAAAATAGGGAAGGCAAAGCAATATGTCACTCGCACCAGAGCGTCTCACCATCGGCATCGGCCGCAAGTTCACCTCACC
>JBAXBR010000104.1:0-2931 GCA_037141855.1 Actinomycetota bacterium
ATAACGGAGTGATTCCTGGGCCGATCATTCGCGCCAACGTTGGCGACAAGATTCGCATCGTATTGAAGAACGAACTTCCAGAGTCAACTTCGTTACACCTTCACGGTGTTCGCGTGCCAAATGCGATGGACGGTGTAGACCCGTACACGCAAAAACCAATCGAGCCTGGAGCATCATTCACCTATGAGTGGACTGCTTTAGAACCCGCCGTGGGCATGTATCACTCACACCACGACGCACAGGTGCAGGTTCCAAACGGAATGGCGGGTGCAATTTTGATCGGGGACTGGAAATCGATGGCGATGGCTGCTGCGGGCGGTCGCACACATGATGCCAATAATGCAGCCGAACAAGAAGTAGTAATGGTGTTGAATGACAGCGGAACGATTGGGCTTTCGTTAAACGGAAAGTCGTTCCCAGCTACTACGCCGTATTCACTCGCAATAGGTGAAACGATGGTGGTGCATTACTTCAATGAAGGCAGCATGACCCACCCAATGCACTTGCACCAACCATCAGGATTGATTGTTGCAAAGGATGGCAAGGTGCTTGAATCGCCGTTCTGGGCGGACACCATCAACGTGGCGCCGGGTGAGCGTTGGACAGTGGTGTACACCGCAAAAGACGCTGGTGTGTGGGCTTGGCACTGCCACATTCTCACTCACGCAGAGACCCCAGAGGGCATGCGTTACATGGTGACCGCACTGATTGTTAAGTAACTACAACTCCCTGATGCTCACCTGCGTTACTTGCGTGGGTGAGCAAACAGGAATCGCAAAATTTCCTTTGTGTAGTCAAGATGCCATTCGTGTCCATTATCGAGATAGTTCATGAGTTTTGTTTGAGCACCATGCTCGCAGTTCCAGATTATTTGGTTAACTCCGACCAGGGGTTTGATCTCATTTGGCGATGAATCGCAGGAAAAATTTGTATTCGGTTTGATTACAGAAGTTTGGATGTCTGGAACTTCAAACTTTCCACCGCCAGTAAATGGAATCGTCTCGTCGAGGTTGCCATGTATATGGATGATTGAAACTGGTTGAGAGGGACTGCAGGAATCATCCATTAACGCGCCACCGACAATCGCAACTGCCGAGATTTTGTTCGATAAATCGCAGGCCAAGTGATACGACATCATTCCGCCGTTGGAGTGGCCCATAGCCCAAATTCGGTTTGGATCTACTGAGTAGGCGCTCGAGATTGAATCAATAATCAGCGAAGTCAAATTAACGTCGTCTTCATTGAAGTCTATTGCAGGGCTGCAACAAGTTCCTGCATTCCATGAAGACCATTCATGCACTGAACCATTGATTGTCACCAATATGAATCCCATATCGTTTACAAATTCGCCGACTCTGGTGCTGCTGAGTAATTCTTGAGCATTTGTGGTGCGACTGTGGAAAGCCAGAAGCAATGGCAGGGGTGTACCTTTTAAATAGTTTGAAGGAATATTTAAATAATATGTTCGTGGATCTTTTCCAGTAACCGTGAAAGTTCGTAGTGTCGGTTCAGTTTGGCTGGCCACATCGGTGAAGGCTGGGTTGACAGGAAACATTGTTGACGTGGTGGAAGTTGATGTGGTGGTAGTGACCAGGGTTTGAACGGCGGCACGAATCCATTTTTTGCGTCCAGCAACCATGCGACAAACCGCTATTACGGGCTTCTTGTTTACCTGTATGGAGACCCGTGTGCCCAATACGGTCTTTGTGCATGTTTGCCCTATGGAGACAGCGTTTGCCGTGGCAACGGGAATGGCAAACCACACCAAAATGGCACTGAGGGCGACGAAAACTTTTTTCACTGCCTTCATGTTAGTGAGCGATAACTAAGGTTGAAAAGTGACGATCGACCAGCCAAAGCAGGCAACTTCCCATACGCAGTTGCATAACAGCAATGCAGCGAATCGCGATTTCGATCCTGCTGATCTTGAGAGGGTGCGCAAGGGGTACATCGCCAAGCGTGAAAATGGTTTGATTACCGATGAAAAGGGTCGCTTCGTAGGCAATAGCGACAATTATGAATTTCTTCGCGATGAACGCGAGTGCCCAGAGACGGTTAACCCTCAGCTGTGGCGACATGCGACCCTAAACGCACATCACGGTTTATTCAAGGTTGCCGATGGCGTGTGGCAAGTGCGCGGTTATGACATTTCGAACATCACCTTTATTCGCGGAACGAATGGGTGGGTAGTCATTGATCCGCTCACCAGCGAACACACTGCTCGCGCTGCACTCGAATTAATGGATGAGCATGTTGAGAAGTTGCCAACCACTGTGGTCATTTTCACGCACTCTCATGCCGACCACTTCGGTGGTGTACTTGGTGTAACGACAAAGGCCGATGTAGACGCAGGTCGTTGCCAAATTGTTGCACCAATTGGTTTCTTGCACGAGACCGTTGGGGAAAATGTGATTGCCGGTCCTGCAATGGGCAGGCGTGCCACCTACCAATTTGGTCCAATGCTTCCGCCTGGTCCAACCGGCCATGTTGACTGCGGATTGGGTACAGGTGTGCCAATAGGCCCTCCGGGTTTGCTTGCGCCTACAACTGATATCACATTTACCGGCGAAGAACTTGTGCTTGACGGAGTGCGCGTAATTTTTCAGCTCACGCCTGAAACCGAAGCACCTGCCGAAATGAATTTCTTTTTTCCAGACCATGGCTGGTTATGCATGGCGGAAAACTGTTCGCAAACCATGCACAACCTGGTGCCAATTCGCGGAGCGCTCGTGCGCAATGCATTGAACTGGTCAAAATACATCAACCAGAGCATCGAATTATTTGCTGATAAGACGAATGTGCTGTTCACGTCGCACAACTGGCCAACTTGGGGAGCGAGTGATATTCGTGAGTTCCTCGTTTTGCAGAGAGACCTATATAAGTGGATGCATGATCAGACCATGCGTCACGCAAACCATGGAATGACCGCAG
>JBAXBR010000105.1:0-2899 GCA_037141855.1 Actinomycetota bacterium
GCTGAGTCGATTACCGCTGCCATAGTGGCAGCAGGTGGTGCAATTTCATTTGAGCGGTACATGGGCCTTGCCTTGTATGGCGAAGGCGGCTTCTACCAAGATGGTGGCAAGGCTGGCAGGCGTGGAGATTTCTTAACATCCCCTGAAGTCGGGCCACTGTTTGCAGCGGTAATTGCTCGCTACCTAGATGAATGTTGGAATGAGATGGGTCGCCCCAGTTCATTTGATGTTGTTGAAGTTGGCGCTGGGCCAGGCACATTGGCGCGAGGAATTTTTGATGCGCAACCCAAGTGCATATCTGCGCTGAAATATGTGGCTGTAGAAATCTCTGAAGCACAGCGCGCATTACATCCAAGTTTTGTGGAGTCAAAGGCAGATTTCCCAGACAGGACGATTCATGGGGTAGTGCTTGCAAACGAACTGTTGGACAATTTGCCATTCAAGCTGTTTGTGTTCGACGGTGCATGGAAAGAAGCTTTTGTTGCTCTAGGTGATGGCGGCAAGTTCGTTGAAGTATTGCGAACTGTTGAGAATGTTCCTGAGGTGTTGCCCAAAAATGCACCGCTTGGGTCGCGCGCGCCAATTCAAACAGCTGCCGCACAGTGGCTGCTTGGTGTGTCTCAGAAGTTAAGCCGTGGACGAGTATTGGTCTTTGACTATTGCAGTGAATCAACAGGCGAAATTGCGGTCACTCCATGGCGTGAATGGTTACGCACCTACAAAGAACACGAGTGCGGAGTGCACTATTTGCTTGACCCAGGCTCGCAAGACATCACAACGCAAGTAATGATCGATCAGTTGATGCAGGTGGTTCCTTCTTTGTCTGTTGCTAACCAGTCAGAATGGCTGAATTCATATGGAATTGGCGAACTAGTTTCCGAAGGAATGGAGTATTGGGAAGCTCATAAATCCTCTCCAGATATTGCAGCAATGAAAATGCGAAGTCGTGCAAACGAGGCAGAAGCACTTACCGACCGCGATGGGTTTGGTTCGTTTTCGGTCCTTGAGATCACACGACACGGGTAATGTTGTCCTGGTGAGAAGAATTGAACCTAAATCAGGATGGGCAACTAGTTCGTTACTAATTGGGGGATTGTTTGGTGTTTTTCTTGTTGGGCTGAGAAATTTGGCTCCGTGGAATTATTCCTGGCTGTATTCAAAAGGGGATGGTGCACTCACTCAATTAGGGTTCGAGTTCTTTCGAAAGGCACCACTTTTTCAGTGGCCGTTAGCAGCTGTTCCAAAATATGTTGTTGGGTCAAATATGATTCTTCCTACCGAGAATGCAGTAACTAATATTTTTGGAAAATTGGTTGGTGAATTTATTCCTGGAAATTTCCAATTTGTTGGTTTATGGATTGTATTTTGCTTCGCTCTTCAGGGTTACTTCGGCGCAAAGTTGCTAAGCCGTTTCATAGATTCTGGAATTACGCAATTGTTTGGTTCACTCTTTTTCGTACTCTCACCAGCGCTGATATATCGAGTTGGCGTAATGAATCACTACAGCCTTGGTAGTCACTGGATGATTTTGGTGGCCCTGTTTCTATATTTTGGAACCGAGTTCAGAACGCGTGCATGGGGGACTCTGCTATTTTTTGCAATGCTCACCTCGATTTATATATCGGCAATGCTGGTGGTCGTATTCGTTGCCCATCAACTGAAGATTTACCTGCAGGCCAAAAAGGTGCGCATCACGACGTTCGTACTTCCGCTGGTTGCATCTGCGTGTGGATTTTGGGTTATGGGTTATCTATCAATGAGCAGCTCAATAACCGGATCAAATTTCTTTAGACTAAATGCACTTGCGTGGTTCAATCCTGGGTATAGCGATCGAGGCTCATTTTCGATGGTGTTAAACACCGTCGGCAATTCTCGTTTGCGGCAATTGTTTTCAGAGGAGTGGGAAGGATTCCAATACTTAGGAACAGTTGTGGCTGCTGGTGCTTTACTTGGCCTAGTGAATTTGCGAAATACTCGGATTCTTCGAAACTGGCGAGAGTATGCACCAATAGCTATTGCTGCCTGTGCGTTGTTTACTTTTGCGCTTTCTAACCATATTGTGATTTTGCACCAAGAGTTCAACTATTGGTGGCCATCATCGTTGTTCAATTTGCGCCAGGTGTTTAGGGGTGCAACTAGATTTGGGTGGCCAGCGTATTATCTTGTGACTTTGTTTGCTGTGGTGCAAATAAGTCGATTCGTCTCTGTAAGGAAACTGAAATTTGGTGTGACCATCGCTATGGTGGTGATGGTTGCTGAGTCATCATCTGGAATCGCTTATGTACATAGAGAATTCTCAACTTCAAAGCCATACGTAAGTTCAATTAGCGATCTGAAGTGGAATGAAATTTCAGCGAATCATTCCAAATTGGTCATCTATCCGAACTTTGACCTTCAGGTTGGGGAGGTAACGGGAGATGCAAAAGTTTGGGTTAGTCGTTGGTTTGATTTAGCCAAGTTCGCGGTTGATCATGATTTATCAACAAATTTTGGCTATGTTCCTCGGCCGTTGACTGATTACATAGCAGCTCAGAACTCTCAAATTCTCAACGAAATGGGTAACGGAAAGTTGCAACCGAAAACTATCTACGTGTTAGCAAATGAAACTATTTGGGAAAGAGTTTCACGAGCCAATGCAGCGAATGCTGATGCGTACAAGATTGATGGCCTGTTTGTGATTTCAACTAAGGGGTAGAAATCACTTTCGATAAAGTTTTTACGAGTTGATCTTTTAAGCGCAGTGCACCGATTGGTGAGAGATGAAACTCATCGCTATATATCGTTTGACCGTTTTCAGCAATAACGCATGAACCTTTGGGGCAAATGGTTTGTGCTGGATCAAGGAAGGTCATGTTTGTGAAACCGGAAAGCGAAGAAAATTCATCTTTGATCAATTGAT
>JBAXBR010000106.1:0-2885 GCA_037141855.1 Actinomycetota bacterium
AAGTCGTTTGCCGTAATGGTGTTTTCTGGATACCAGAATCCAAGAACATCTGCAGTTGTGCCTTCTGGCAAATAGAACGGCGCGAGCAAAATGTCGCCCGACCATGTGTAGGCAATGTCTCTGTTGCCAGCAGGAAGTTCCTGATAACTCAACACATCAACTTTTGGATTTGTAGCAGAGCGAAGTCGAATGAGGTTTTCTTTCGCCGCTGCAAGAATGTCTGCATCGCCAGTATTCACATCGGTTACTCCGGCTTGAAACAAAGCGAGGCTGACGATGTCGCGATATGAATCGGTAACACCGAGTTTTCCGCTGTATGCGGAGTTCCACATGGCGTCGTAACCCTGCGAAGCAAGTTCAGTTGGGTCGATGCGGTCTCTGCGATAGCTAATTCCGTTTCCGTAAATGAACTGAGCCATGGTGTATTGCGCACCTTGGTCGTAATACGGGTTTTGCAAACCAGTGATCAAGTTTGCTTTGTTTGGAATGTATGAATGATTCAGCGGCTGAATAAGTTCGCCTGCCATGAGTCGAGCAAGGGCAGTGTCGGTCATGCCGATTATGAGGTCTGGCTTCAACGTTCCGTTGCGCAACTTTGCAATTGCGGCATCTTCATTGTCGTAGATGCTTTGCTTCACCGTTACACCAAAAGCTTTTTCGAAATCGGCGATTACTTCTGGGTTGGTGTAGTCGGCCCAGTTCAAAATTTCAATAGTGCCGCCTTCATTGGCAAGTCCATCTGCAATCGGCTCTCCAACAAGTGGCAAAGAGACTGGTGAATCGGGAGTGCCGATAATTAATCCAGTTGAAGATTTGGATGTGGCCCCACCGCACGCTGCAAGTAACGAAGGCCCAATAATGATTCCCCCGGTAGTTGCAAAGAGCGTTTTAAGAAAATCGCGTCTTTCCATGAAGGTAACTTAGTGCGTTTGTGTGTCTTGCCTGTATTGCTTGACGAACTGCATTGCGTACTTTTCCATTTCGGTGTGATACGCCTGCTTGAAGGCCGAAGAGGCAGTCCCACGTTGAACCCGCTCGGAAACTGCGATGTCTTGGTGGTTCACTAAATCGTTGAATTCGATCACGGGATTTAAGTCCAAGGTGGGGTCAAGGGCTACATCTGCGTCGAATAGATAGTCAGTAATGACTGTGGTGTGAGTTGGGGAACGCGGGATATACGTGGTCACCGCTACCGAGTCTGGTGAAACATCGATCAACATGTTTGGATAGACGTAGGCGCCAAAGAGCGACTTGTCGTCCATGCCCGGAATGAGTGTCAACCCTTGGTTTTGCTTAAACGAAATGGAGTTCACTCCATCGGCCAAGTTTGCGCCCCAGTCGTCTCGGTCTTTATCAATAGTTCGACCGGTTGCAAAGACTGGAACGAGATCACAGAACTCTGGGTGCACAACTGAGCAATGCAGACATTCTGAATAGTTCTCAACAAGAACTTTCCAGTTGGCTTGTGCTTCATCCACAGTTGTGCGGACACTCTTCAAACCAGCCATTCCAAACTTGTCAAGGTCAAGTGGCTTGCTGTACATGTTTTCGAGCCAATTCAGCAATGGCACTTCGTCGTTGTCTAAACAAACAAACAGACAGCCCTGCCATTCATCCACACGAACCTGTTTTAGCGAAATGCATTCGCGATCAAATGATTCTTTTTCATGATGAATTGCACCAACGAGTTTTCCGTCAAGCGAGTAACTCCAGGCGTGATACGGGCAGGTGATTGCAGCGCCATAGCCAGATCCGCTTTCGTCACACAATTGTGATCCACGATGTTGACAGACATTGAAGTATGCGCGAAGTTGGCTTTCGCGATTGCGCACAATCAAGATGCTCTCGCTTCCAACATTGCACACCATGCGGTCGCCAATGTGGGAAAGCTTGTCGGCTCTGCCTACGTAGCACCAGTGTTTACTGAAAACAGTTTCGAGTTCTGAAGCGAAAATTTCTGGAGAGGTGTATTCCTCGCGTGTGAAGCTCTTTTGGAGCCCCTTAATTTCTGGTGCTGACATGATTTACTCCCATTTCATTCCGACAGGTATGTCTTCGTAATCAATTGTCCATAGGCGCGCGGCTTTCACGTCGCCTGTGTAACAGCGGTATCCAAGTAATTGTTGTTGCGTTGGAGAAAGCGTGCGCGCAATGTCTTCAGGAAGGCCAACGCAGCCGGCTTCTTCGGGTGTTAACCAACCAACCACATAAGAGAGGTGTAAACCTTCTCGCCAGTAGTTGTCAGTTTGATTTGCGCCACCGCCGTGGATGACTGTGCCCGAATAAATCAAACCACTTCCCGCTGGCATTACTGCTTGAGAAACTTCTGAGTCGGTTGCTTTGCGAGTGAAGTCATCCCACTTGTGACTGCCAGGTACCACTCGAGTTGCTCCACCCTCTGCGGTGAAGTCGGAGAGCGCGAACATGCACGACACCGTTACGGGTTTGGCGGTTGGTCCAAGAACGAGCGGCCAGTTGTCGGCGTCGCGATGTAACCACTGTGCCTTTTCGCCAGGACCGATGATCATGGCTTGACCGGTGTTCATCCAGTACGAAGCGCAATGCGGGCCAAGCTCATCGTCTGCAACACCGCGCAGCACTGGGTGAACCAGCAGGTGATCGCGGAACGTCTTCGAGCGGTACGACAGGCGGGTAAAGCGTTTGGTGTTTGATCCCCAGAATTCCTGCACGCCACTATCGCCGGACTTCGTTCCCGCATCGGTCGATTGCATGGACTCGGCAAGTTCGGAGCGTAGGCGGTTGCGCACTTCGTCGGTGAGCATGTTGTGCACAATGACACCACCATCGCGCTGGAAAACCGAGAGAATTTCGGCAAGCGAATGCACATTCGCGTCAAGACTTGTTAACACCGCGGTATTCGCAGT
>JBAXBR010000107.1:0-2820 GCA_037141855.1 Actinomycetota bacterium
AGGTCGTTGTCAACGCGGTTTGCGATTTCTACCTGCACAGTCATGTCTCTACCTTATTGCGTAAAAGCCCGTAGAATTAGCGTGTGCTGATGTTTACCGCGAAGCGGCAAGTAGCAACGGTTGTCGGCAACTGCCTGCGCATGCTTCCTGGCTCACCAGTTGCAGGCCAGCGCGTGCTCATGTATCACGCTGTGGGCAACCGCGTAGATGGCGACGTCAACAACATTTACACCATGTCTCGCACCGACTTTTTGCGCCACATTGAAACATTGCAAGCGGTTTCGGCGAAGTACAACATGCCGTTTGCCCCATTTCATCAGTCAAATAACACCGAAATTGCCATTACTTTCGACGACGGATACGCCGATGCTTTGTCCACTATTGGGCCAGAACTCAGCAAGCGCGGCATTCCATTCCACGTATTTGTGACACCAGAGAAACTCACTTCTGGTGACCCACGGTATTTATCAACTCCCGAACTACGCGAACTTGCCACCATTCCAGGAGCAACTATTGGTGCGCACGGTGCAACTCACCGCTCACTCACCTCGCTCAGCATCGCCGATGCAGAAGCAGACTTGCGCAGTAGCAAGCAACAGCTTGAAGATGTTTTGCAAACACCGATCACCACCATGTCGTACCCGTATGGACATGTAAACACTGAAGTTCGCTCAGCAGCGCAACGCGTTGGGTTCACAGCAGCAGCGTGCAGCAAGTGGGGTGTGAATAATGAACATAGCGATGCACTGTTATTGAATCGTCTCGACATGTGGGCTGGCGACAATTCGCGCTCCATTGAAAACAAGGTGCTGGGCTACTGGAATTTCCTCGGTCGTCGCACGTGACCGGTAATGCAACTGTCAGCGTGGTAATTCCATGCTTCAATTCGGCTGCAACAATTGAACGTGCACTGCGCAGTGTCGAACATCAAACCACCAAACCGCACGAGGTATTGGTCGTTGACGATGCGAGCAGTGACAACACTGTGTCAGTTATTGAACAGTACGCACGCACTTCATCACTGAACATCCGCGTAATCAAACAAAGCGTGAATGGCGGGCCAAGCGTGGCTCGCAATGCTGCCTGGAACGTTGCAACAGGTGAATTTGTCGCATTTCTCGATGCCGACGACCAGTGGCACCCGCAAAAACTTGAGCTGCAGCTCAGTGCAATGCTGACGAGTCCCACATGTGTCATGAGTTTTCATGACCACCTGTTCGGATCGTCCGAAAAATTTGAAACTCTGCCGTTTACACCAGTTACCTCACAGGCAACACTGCACAATTATCTGCTTCGCAACCGCTCTGCCACACCAACCGTCATGTTGCGCACAGCCTTAACCGAGCGATTCTCCAGCACCAAGCGTTACGCCGAGGATTACTTGCTGTGGATGACCATTATCGCCAGCCATGGAAACGCACTGCACATTCACGCCACACTCGCGCACTGCTCTAACCCTGGTTATGGCGGCTCTGGGCAAAGCGGCAGGTTGTGGAAAATGGAGCGCTCAGAACTGTCTGGATTCGTGTTTCTGTGGCGCTCTGGGGCTCTCTCACTGCCCACTCTGGTGGCGGTGTCAATCTGGTCAATTACTAAGTATTTACTGCGTCTTTTTGACACTTTTCTTATTCCGATTCGGCGCGGACGCCTATAGCGTTCTGCATAGATGTCGTCGCTCGATCATGTCCGTTGGTTATCTAAACCGTCGCTGAAACAACCCGTAATCGTCACCGCTTTTACCGGTTGGAACGATGCAGCAGACGCAGCATCAAACGCAGTTCGCAATTTAATTGAAGGTTGGCGTGCACAACCACTTGCCGAAATTGACCCTGAAGAATTCACCGACTTCGCAACCATTCGCCCGCATGTTCGTTTGAAAGACGGAGGTGTGCGCAACATTGTGTGGCCAACCGTTGGGTTGTGGCACGTATCTGGTGCTGGTGGCGACATCATTTTGGTACTTGGACCAGAACCAAGTTTGAAATGGCGAACATTTTCCGAGCAGTTGATGGGCGTTGCCGATCACTTTGGTTCATCCATGATGCTCACGCTTGGCGCATTACTCGCCGATGTTCCACACAGCCGACCTGTGCAAATTATTGGCACTGCAACTGACGACGACCTGATTGATCGCTTCGAACTACAGCGTTCGCGCTACGAAGGCCCAACCGGAATTGTTGGTGTATTGCACGACAGCTGTTACACGGCAGCAATGCCATCGGCAGCGTTATGGGCTGCAGTGCCTGCATATGCATCGCAAGTTCCTTCGCCAAAAGCATCGCTGTCACTCATGCGCCGCGCATGCGAAATTATTGGCACACCAGCACCAGTTGCGTCGGTCATGAACCTGATTGAGCGTTACGAGGAGCAAGTGAATTCGTTGGTCAGTGACGACGAAGATTTGGCTGCATACGTTGAACGTTTGGAAACTATGTCTGACAACGGCATGAGCCTGGACGACGAAGTTGACGACGGACAGTTGCAGTTCGATTTCGCAACAGAAACTGATGATGAATCAGCAGAAGAACCCGATGCATCAACCTTGATGGACGAAGTAGAACAATTCCTTCGCGAACAAGGCGAAGGCAAGTAATTACAGGCTGGCGACCAGTTCTTCTACTGGCGTAACCATTCCTACGTAAAACGCACCGAATTCTGCGTACACAGCCGATGCTTCATCGAAGCGCATGGTGTATACCACGTCTTTCAAGTCATCCGGGTTTACTGCAAACAACGTAACTCCCCATTCGAAATCGTCGAAGCCCGCACTTGCGGTAACTAACTGAATAACGCGGCCAGCAAATGCGCGGCCACTCTTGC
>JBAXBR010000108.1:0-2801 GCA_037141855.1 Actinomycetota bacterium
CTCTAACACTGTGGGAAAACTTGGTCGAGCACTGACAATCCAATTTCACTAGCACCCACGGAGGGTTTAGTTGTCTGAGCGTCAGCGCGTCCTTGCCACCCCACTCGATCAGCTTTTGGCTGAAGCGCGCGCCATTCGCGATGCGCAATTCGGAAGTCGGGTCACCTATTCACCAAAGGTGTTCATTCCTCTCACCATGTTGTGCCGCGACAAATGCGGTTACTGCACATTCGCGCAGCCACCTGCACGACTCGAGAATCCATACCTCAGCGCCGAACAAGTGTTGGCCATTGCCAAACAAGGTGCACGTATGGGTTGTCACGAAGCGTTGTTCACACTTGGCGAACGACCAGAGCTTCGTTACGACGTGGCAAAAGATTGGTTGAAGGCAAACGGTTTCGATTCAACAGTGCATTACCTGCACGACATGGCTGTATTGGTGTTGAAGGAAACCGGACTTCTTCCGCACGCAAATGCTGGTGCGCTGTACAAAGAAGAATTGGCAATGTTGCGCAAGGTGTCGCCTTCGCAAGGAATGATGATTGAGTCGTTGCGCGATGACTTGGAATGCCACCGTGGTGCACCAGACAAAGAACCACAGCGTCGCCTCGACACATTGCAGTGGGCTGGCGAGCTAAACATTCCGTTCACCACAGGAATTTTGGTGGGCATTGGCGAAACTCGTGAAGACCGCATTGATGCACTTGAGGCAATTGCTGCATCGCACGCAAAGTACGGACACGTGCAAGAAGTAATCGTGCAGAACTTTTTGCCGAAGCCGCGCACGGGCATGCAACACGAAGCACCTTGCCCAGAGGATGAATACCTCTGGTCTATTGCTGCAGCGCGAATTATTTTGCCATCAAGCATTCACTTGCAGGCACCACCGAATTTAAGCGACGACTTCAGCATCTTGCTCGACGCGGGCATCGACGATTGGGGCGGCGTCTCGCCGGTAACTGCCGACCATGTAAACCCAGAGCGCCCGTGGCCAGCACTCGACAAATTGCGCACGGTTACCGAAGCAAAGGGCAAGTCACTCGCTCCACGCCTCACGGTGTATCCAGAGTTCGTAATCAACTCCGAGAAATGGTTTGACTCTTCGCTCGACTTCGCACTGCTCGACAGAAGTGACGCCGAAGGTTTGGCGCGCGACGACAGCGGACAAGTGTGGCCAGAAAAAGTAACGGCAGCCGACGTGGTGCACGACGGCGCCGAAGTGGTGCTGGTTGGCCACCGTTCAACACAGTGGTACTCGGGTGCAAACAATGCTCCACCAATGCTCATTCCATTCGAGCGAATGGGCGAAGGCGAAAAGATCACCGGACCTGTTGCTGAGGTGTTGCGCGGTGTCGAGCTTGGTCATCGCATTAACGAACAAGAAATTGTCACCCTGTTTGGCGCACGTGGCCCTGAAGTGCGAGCCATTGCTCATGTTGCCGACGACCTGCGCAGGCAAATTGTTGGCGACGAAGTGACGTGGGTTCACAACCGCAACATCAACTACACCAACGTGTGCACGTTTAAGTGCAGGTTCTGCGGGTTCTCGAAAGGCCCACTCAGCCTGAACTTGCGCGGCACTCCATACCTACTCACCCTCGACGACATTGCCGAGCGCGCAAAAGAAGCCTGGGACCTAGGCGCAACCGAAGTAACCCTGCAGGGCGGCATTCACCCCGATTTCGATGGCGACTATTACATCGACGTCACGCGTGCAGTGAAAGACGCAGTTCCCGACATGCACGTGCACGGGTTCACCGCACTAGAAGTAACCGAAGGCGCAAAGCGCTTAGGCGAATCGCTGTTTAGCTACATCACTCGCTTGAAGGAAGCCGGCCTTGCATCGTTGCCAGGAACTGCGGCAGAAATTTTGGACGACGACATTCGCAACATCATTTGCTCCGACAAGATCAACACCGAGGAATGGTTGGACTGTCACCAGGTTGCACACGAAGCCGGCTTGAAGTCCAACATCACCATCATGTTTGGCTCTGTTGAACACCCGCTCAGTTGGGCAAAGCACATTGTGCGCACCCGTGCGTTGCAGGAAATCACAGGTGGCTTCACTGAGTTCATTCCGTTGCCATTCGTGCACATGGCATCACCTATTTACTTGCAGCACAAAGCACGTCGTGGGCCAACGTTTAGAGAAACACTTCTCATGCACTCCATTGGTCGCATTGCATACCGCGGGCTTATTGACAACGTTCAAGTGTCATGGACAAAGATCGGTCAAGAAGGCGCACAACAACTTCTTCGCGCTGGTTGCAACGACATGGGCGGAACGTTGATGAACGAAAACATTTCGCGCGCTGCTGGCGCAAACCACGGTCAATTAATGACCGAAGAATCGTTTAGAGCAATTGCCGAGCCGATCGGCAGAACGCTTCGTCAGCGAACAACTACTTACGGCCGACCAGACCGCGAGCCGCCGACACGTCAAGCTGTAGCTGCGCTTTAATCGCATCTAGGCCGTCAAACTTTCGTTCACTGCGCAAGAAGTGTTCGAACGTGACACTCACTTGCTGGCCATAAAGATCGCCAGAAAAATCGAGCAAGTGTGCTTCAAGTAGCGACACGTCTGCGTGTTCGAAAAACGTTGGCCTGCGACCAAGGTTGATTGCGCAACCATGCACGCTGCCGTCTGCGCAAGTAAACATTCCCGCGTAGACGCCATCGGCTGGCAAACACATTTGGTTTGACACTTCGGTATTGGCTGTTGGGAAACCGATGGTGCGGCCACGCTTGTCGCCGTTCACCACAACTCCACGAACAGAAAATGGTCGACCAAGTAATTGCTG
>JBAXBR010000109.1:0-2800 GCA_037141855.1 Actinomycetota bacterium
ACGTGGATCCGAACACACGTTGTACAAACTTGATGTCGCCCCGCCTTTAAGGTCAGCTGCGCCAAACACCAACGCATGAATGCGGGAATTGATCAATGCGCCTGCACACATAACGCATGGCTCCAGCGTCACCACCAGAGTGCACTCATCTAAATGCCAGGTTCCAAGGGCTGCTGCTGCATCGCGCAGTGCAAGCAGTTCTGCGTGAGCAGTTGGATCGTTCAGTACTTCGCGCTCGTTATGACGTGCTGCGATAACTTTGTTTTTATATAAGACGACTGCACCGACCGGCACGTCACCTGCTGCGGCGGCCAACTCTGCGTGATCGAGTGCCACTCGCATTGCTGCTTCGTACTCGTTATTCATGGCGGAGGAGGTGGGATTCGAACCCACGGAGACTTGCGCCTCACACGCTTTCCAAGCGTGCCGATTCGGCCGCTCTCGCACCCCTCCCGGGATTGTGTGACGAAGGTTATCGCCAATAAATCAAGCCTCGCTCAGCGATATCGTGTTTACACACTTCCGTCGAGTGAGGTGGCGGTCGGGTCCTGTGCAACGGACGCTCGAGAATCAGGTCAGGGTCGGAAGACAGCAGCCTTCATCGGAAACGTCTGAGTGCCGCAGACCACCTGGCCGTCACTTCAGTCGGCGGAGGCGTTCTACCAATTGTGGAGCACCGAGTTGTTCTGCAACGGTTGCGAAACGCTCTGTTGGGCCATTCCATTTCCAATCGGAAATTTCACCCACTTCAACATCTTGAACCAACGTTGCAAGTGTTTTGAATAGTTGCGCATCGCCCCTATTGGACCACAGAGTGGTTGCCAGTTTTTCTGCGCCACGAACGGTTATGCCGTCGCTCACCCATTGTTCATGACCGTCAGGAATGTTGTCGATGGTTCCATATTTTGCAAGAACTGTTGATGCGCTTTTTGCGCCCCAACCTTGCAAACCAGGAAAGCCGTCGGCGGAATCGCCGACAAGTCCTAGATAGTCGGCAATAGAGCTTGGTCCGACACCAAACTTTTCCTTTACTGCGTCTTCGTCGATGATCACGTTATTGCGGCGGTCCATTTGCACCACCCGCTTGCCTTGCACTACTTGGCCTAAGTCTTTGTCGGGTGTAAGCACAAACACTTTGTGCACGGTGTGGTCTTCGCACGCCACGCGCACAGCAGATGCAAGGGCGTCGTCGGCTTCGTACTTTTCCATTGCCCACACGGTTACGCCGAGTGCTTGAAGGGCGTCTTCCAAAATGGGAATTTGTTCCAGCAACACGGGCTCCATGCCTTCGCTCGTTTTATAGCCGCTATATAAATCGTTGCGGAAACTTTCGATGACGTGGTCGGTAGCAACACCAATGTGGGTTGCGCCGTCTTGCAACAACTGAATGGTGGAAGTGAGCACGCCAATAGTGCCGGCAAATGGTGGTGGCTGAGAATGTTTGGAGGCTTGGCCGTAGTGCTGGCGATACAGCTCGTAGGTTCCGTCTACTAAATGCACATGCATAGTGCGAACCTATACGCCGAACAACACCACAGCCATGGCGCCGATACATATATATGGTCCAAATGCGATACGGGTGTTGCGGGTGGCTTTGCGGCTTATCAAGAGGAATAAGGCAATTACCCCGCCGAGCATGAAACCCAATGCAAGGCCTTGCACTACATACTGAGCGCCCATGTAGCCGAGAAACATGGCGAGTACTGCGGCAAGGCGAACATCGCCGGCCCCAATGCCACGTTTTGATGCAAGTGACAGCGTCATGAATGTGAACAGTGTGACTACGAACGACAAAGCCATAACACCGATTTTGCCTGGTTGATTGTTGGCGATGGCTGCGATGGATAGCAGTGGCCCGCCGATGAATGCGGCACGCATAGTGACGCTGCGGGTGAGGCGATGCGTAGTGATGTCGATAAGCGATTGCTCAACACACATTGCACACATAAGGCCATAGGCAAACAGTTCCCACGAGAAGTTGAATTGGTTGAGTAGTTGGATTGCGATTGCTGCAGAAAGTACTCCAACAGCAAATACGGGAAGTTTGTTCTGTGAGCCAAGTTCGGTAATGGTGCGTTGTGCTCGGCGTGCACGTCGCGTGCCGATGAGAAAACCAATGATTGCGGCAATTGCTAACGCAAACGAATTGATGGGTTACTCCTGCACCAATTCGATCAGAGTTCCGAAACTGCCCTTTGGATGCATGAACGCAACGGTGGTGCCACGGCTGCCTGGGCGTGGCGCTTTGTCAATTGCTGTTGCTCCTGCGGCAATCATTGCTGCAAGTGCTTCGGCACAATTGTTTACGCGGTACCCAATATGGTGTAAGCCTTCGCCGCGCTTTTCAATTGCCTTGGCAACTGGTGAGTCTGGCCTGGTTGGCGTAAGCAGCTGAATGTAGCTTTCTGCCACCTTTAGCAAGGCTTCTTCAACGCCATCCGACTCCACTACTTCGCGGTGGTCCACCGTTGCACCAAAAGCATTTTGGTAATAGGCAATGGCGGCTTCAAGGTCTTTTACTGCAATAGCAATGTGATCAATTTCGGTAAGCAACATGATTGGTCCTTAACTCCTTCGGAAATGGCGAAGGTTCTTTTCGCCAACCTTTTCACGGAACTCTGGGTTGTTAATGCCCATGCCTTCGCGTGGCGCCATGCACAACACACCAATCTTTCCTTCGTGCATGTTTTTGTGCACTTGGTATGCGGCATCACCGGTTTGGTTGAGGTCGAATACTTGCGAAAGCACTGGGTGAATCATGCCCTTTTGAATAAGGCGGTTGGCTTCCCATGCTTCGCGA
>JBAXBR010000110.1:0-2788 GCA_037141855.1 Actinomycetota bacterium
TACTTGGCCCACACATGACCGCTGTGCACGCAACGCATCTCACCGACACCGACATTGCATTGCTAGGAAGTTCGCATACATGCGTGTGCTTGTGCCCGACCACCGAGCGCGACCTTGCCGATGGCGTTGGTCCTGCTGCAGCGCTTCGCGATGCGGGTGCAACGTTGTCGCTTGGCACCGACTCGAATGCGTTTATCGACATGTTTGAAGAAACGCGTGCTATTGAAACCGACGAACGCCTGGTTACGGGTAAGCGTGGACTACACACGCCAAGCTCGTTGCTTGTAGCCGCTACTTCAGTGGGTGCTACTTCGCTTGGCTGGGGTAGTCATGGCATTCAGGTTGGCAACCCTGCCGATTTCATTGCGCTGTCGCTCGATTCCGTTCGCCTTGCCTCATTCGATGGCGCCAATGGGGCAGCGCACATTGTGCATTCGGCTGCGCCAAGCGATGTACGCGACGTGTGGGTGGGTGGCAAACAAGTGGTGGCCAACTTCCAGCACGTTGAAATTGGCGATGTCGTTGCCGGGCTTCGCAACGCAATTGCCGCTGTCGTTACACTGTAATCACTATGGCTATTCTCCCAATTGCAACTGTTGGTCACCCAGAACTAAAAATTGTCGCGAAGGAAGTAACTCGCGAAGAGCTTGCATCTGCTGAAGTGCAGCAATTCATTGACGACTTGGTGGAAACCATGCGTCACGCCAATGGTGCTGGTCTTGCAGCAACGCAGGTGCTTCGTCACCAGCGCATTTGTGCCGTTGAAGTAGAGAACAATCCGCGTTACCCATACAAGCCGCGCGTACCGCTCACCATTTTGGTAAACCCGGTTGTCACGTTCCTCGACGACGACACGTTCGACAATATGGAAGGCTGCTTGTCAGTGCCGGGCATTCGTGGACAAGTTGCGCGTAACACGCGCATTCATGTGAAGGCATGGGATCGCTTTGGCAACGACATCGATGCCGAAGTTCGTGGCCTTACCGCTTGCACCTATCAGCACGAATTTGATCACCTGGACGGTTTGTTGTTCCTCGACAAAGTGACCGACCCGGGCACACTGACCACTTGGGATTCGTTCAACCAGTTTCACCACGACGCATTCGTTGCGCGTGCAAAAGCGCTGGTTGCTAAACACGGTTCGTAATGTTTGCACTGACCGGTATCGGTCATTTGGTAACGAACGACGAAACAGTTGGCCAAGGAAAACTTGGTGTGCTGCATGACGCGGCTTTGGTTTCAGACGACGCAGGGAATGTTTCGTGGGTCGGCAAGCAATCTGAACTAGCAAGTCATTTTGACGGCAAGCCAACAGATGTTGGTGGCCGAGCAGTTATTCCGGGTTTCATCGATAGCCACACACACTTGGTATTCGCTGGCGACCGCGCATTGGAATTTGAATCGCGGATGCAAGGCAAGCCGTATGCGGCTGGCGGCATTAAAACGACTATGGCTGCAACCCGTGCAGCATCCGACGATGTGCTTGCCGCAAACGTTTCGCGCTTGGCAAATGAGGCACTTGCTTCGGGCACCACCACGTTAGAAGTGAAGTCGGGTTATGGCCTTTCTGTACACGACGAAGCACGATCGCTTATTGCCGCAAAAACCGCGACGACAGAGACCACATTTTTAGGGGCACACGTTGTACCGCCTGATACGAATGCGGTCGACTACGTGGCTTTGGTGCAAGGCGAAATGCTTGAAGCCTGTAAGGGCAACGCCAAATGGATCGATGTGTTCTGTGATCGTGGTGCATTTGATGTCGACCAGGCACGCGCAATTTTGCAAAGTGGCGCAGCCGCAGGGTTGGGCATGCGACTTCACGCCAATCAGTTGCAGCAAGGTGGAGGAGTGCAACTTGGTGTCGAACTAGGCGTTGCCTCGTGCGATCACTGCACGCACCTTTCACAACTCGACATCGATGCCCTTGCTGGCGCAAGCAAAACCACTGTCGCCACATTGTTGCCCACTGCAGAACTGTGCACGCGCTCGCCATTTCCCGATGCACGCAAACTGATTGATGCGGGAGTGAGTGTTGCATTGGCTTCAGACTGCAACCCAGGCTCGTCGTACACGTCATCGATGCCACTGGTTATTTCACTCGCAGTAATCAACATGGGCATGACCTGTGATGAAGCGCTGTGGTCGGCAACGGCTGGTGGCGCGCAAGCACTGCGCAGAAGCGATGTGGGAAACCTGCGTATTGGTTCGCGAGCCGACATGGTGGTGCTGGATGCGGCTAGTCATATTCACTTGGCGTACAGGCCAGGTGTGCAGCAGGTGCGGGCGGTTATCCGCGGCGGAAAAACCGTCGTCGGAAGTATTTAGATTATTTTCTCAATGTGCTGATCGGGGCGCACAAGCACCGCTTGATTTGAGGCCAATCCCAAAGTTGTTCCAAACCAGTTATCTGGGTCAACAAAATCTCGCCCAGCCTTCATACATGGGTCGATACTCGCAAACTCTGGTCCAGCAATAACCACATAGTCGCCAAGTGGAACGAGATCAAGCGACGAGATGGTGTGACTATCGCGTTGCAGCCATCCGTGTGGCAATCGAGCACCTGGTTCGTGCGAAGGTTCATAATTTCGAATGACCTCATCGGTGAGCGCCGGAATCGGCGAGGTGGAATTTGGCGATGTATACCGATAACCAATTTGTAGACCGAACATGTCAAAGTGCGTTGCTTGATTGTTGATCGCGACGTCCAGCGTGGCAAGTGATTCAGGGGATTGCAGCGCTTTTTCCATGTTGGTTGCAGAGACGTTTGGGTCTGCATCAACTCCAA
>JBAXBR010000111.1:0-2788 GCA_037141855.1 Actinomycetota bacterium
TACTTGGCCCACACATGACCGCTGTGCACGCAACGCATCTCACCGACACCGACATCGCATTGCTAGGAAGTTCACATACGTGCGTGTGTCTATGCCCAACAACAGAGCGCGACCTTGCCGATGGCGTTGGTCCTGCTACAGCACTCCGAGATGCGGGGGCAACGTTGTCGCTCGGCACCGACTCGAATGCATTTATTGACATGTTCGAAGAAACGCGTGCTATTGAAACCGACGAACGCCTGGTTAAGGGCAAGCGTGGATTGCACACGCCAAGCTCGTTACTTGCAGCCGCCACATCGGTCGGCGCAACTTCGCTTGGCTGGGGTAGTCATGGAATTCAAGTCGGCGCACCGGCTGACTTCATTGCGCTGTCGCTCGATTCGGTTCGCCTTGCCTCATTCGATGGCGCCAATGGGGCAGCGCACATTGTGCATTCGGCTGCGCCAAGCGATGTACGCGACGTGTGGGTGGGTGGCAAACAAGTGGTGGCCAACTTCCAGCACGTTGAAATTGGCGACGTAGTTGCCGGGCTTCGCAACGCAATTGCCGCTGTAGTTACACTGTAAGCACTATGGCTATTCTCCCAATTGCAACTGTTGGTCACCCAGAACTCAAAATTGTCGCGAAAGAAGTAACTCGCGAAGAGCTTGCATCTGCTGAAGTGCAGCAATTCATTGATGACTTGGTCGAAACCATGCGTCACGCCAATGGTGCTGGTCTTGCAGCAACGCAAGTGCTTCGCCACCAGCGCATTTGTGCCGTTGAAGTAGAGAACAATCCGCGTTATCCATACAAGCCGCGAGTACCGCTCACCATCATGGTGAACCCTGTTGTGACATTTCTCGATGACGACACGTTCGACAACATGGAAGGTTGCTTGTCGGTGCCAGGCATTCGCGGCCAAGTTGCGCGTAACACGCGCATTCATGTGAAGGCATGGGACCGCAATGGCAACGACATCGATGCCGAAGTTCGTGGCCTTACCGCGTGCACATATCAGCACGAATTTGATCACCTGGATGGCTTGTTGTTCCTCGACAAAGTAACCGACTCGGGAACTCTTACTACATGGGATTCGTTCAACCAGTTTCACCACGATGCCTTCGTGGCACGTGCAAAAGCGCTGGTTGCTAAACACGGTTCGTAATGTTTGCGCTGACCGGAATTGGTCACTTAGTTACGAATGACGAAACGGTTGGCAAAGGCAAACTTGGCGTACTGCACGATGCGGCATTAGTTGCTGACGATGCAGGAAATATTTCTTGGGTTGGCAAGCAATCTGAATTAGCAAGTCATTTTGATGGCACTCCAACTGACGTTGGTGGCCGAGCAGTTATTCCGGGTTTTGTTGATAGCCACACTCACTTGGTGTTTGCCGGTGACCGGGCGCTTGAATTTGAATCGCGTATGCAGGGCAAGCCATATTCATCAGGCGGAATCAAGACCACCATGGCGGCAACGCGTGCGGCATCTGATGAAGTTCTTGCTGCCAACGTTGCGCGACTAGCAAGCGAAGCACTTGCATCGGGCACCACCACGCTGGAAGTGAAGTCTGGCTACGGCTTGTCGGTGCGCGACGAAGCACGATCGCTGGTTGCCGCAAAAACCGCGACGACAGAGACCACATTTTTAGGAGCACACGTTGTTCCACCCGACACCAACGCCGACGACTATGTGGCTTTGGTGCAAGGGGAAATGCTGGACGCCTGTAAGGGCAACGCGAAATGGATCGACGTGTTCTGCGACCGTGGTGCATTTGATGTTGACCAGGCTCGTGCAATTCTGCAAAGTGGCGCAGCCGCAGGCTTGGGCATGCGTATTCATGCCAATCAGTTGCAACAAGGTGGTGGAGTGCAACTTGGCGTTGAACTAGGCGTTGCCTCGTGCGATCACTGCACGCACCTTTCACAACTCGACATCGATGCCCTTGCCGGCGCAAGCAAAACCACTGTCGCCACGTTGTTGCCTACTGCCGAGTTGTGCACGCGCTCGCCATTTCCCGATGCGCGAAAACTGATTGATTCCGGCGTCACAGTTGCATTGGCGTCAGACTGCAACCCTGGTTCGTCATATACATCGTCCATGCCACTCGTAATCGCGCTTGCGGTCATCAACATGGCCATGACCTGTGATGAAGCATTGTGGTCGGCAACTGCTGGTGGCGCGCAAGCATTACGCCGCAACGATGTAGGAAACCTGCGAGTTGGCTCGCGAGCCGACATGGTGGTGTTGGATGCAACAAGCCACATTCACTTGGCGTACAGGCCAGGTGTGCAACAGGTGCGCGCAGTTATCCGCGGCGGGAAAACCGTCGTCGGAAGTATTTAGATTATTTTCTCAATGTGTTGATCGGGGCGCACAAGCACCGCTTGATGAGCAGCCAGCCCCAGTGTTTCACCGAACCAATTTGTTGGGTCGCTAAATTCGCGCCCAGCCTTCATACATGGGTCGATACTCGCAAACTCTGGTCCAGCAATAACCACATAGTCGCCAAGTGGAACAAGATCAAGAGATGAAATGGTGTGGCCATCACGTTGCAGCCAGCCGTGTGGCAATCGAGATCCTGGCTCAAATGAAGGTGCATAATTTCGAATGACCTCATCGGTGAGCGCCGGAATCGGCATAGTCGAATGTGGCGTTACGTAGCGATAACCAATTTGCAAACCGAACATGTCGAAGTGTGTTGCTTGATTGTTGATCGCGGTGTCCAGCGCGGCAAGTGATTCAGGGGACTGCAGCGCTTTTTCCATGTTGGTTGCAGAGACGTTTGGGTCTGCATCAACTCCAA
>JBAXBR010000112.1:0-2779 GCA_037141855.1 Actinomycetota bacterium
CTTGGGTTCATGGTTCCCACCGCAGCAATGACGAGTAGCAGCCCGTAGGCCGAAGCCATGCCGAATGCGAACCCGGTGACGATCATGAGCAGTGAAGACATGGTGAGCAGGCGGGCAGGGGAAAAGCGGTGGGCGAATACTCCTACTGAAAGCGTGAGGGCGGCAGACCCAAGGAGCGACGCTGTAATGACAGCACCTATTTGTGTACCGCTAAAGCCAAGGTGCAACAGGAATGCGGGCAAGATGACGTAGGCAATGCCATCAACGAACCCACGGATAGCTCTGGTGCCAATGAGGAGGCGAGCGTCTGGGTGGGCTCGACGCGTTGTGGACAGTGAACCCATAGGAGCACGGTACTGGGTGAGCAACTAGAGTTTCCCCACGTGCCACCAATCGACATCACCCGCGGCGCGGGGGTTCGCTACGACGTTGTAGCAATTGGCAATGCCTTAGTCGATGTGATTGCTGCTGTTCCCGATGAATTTTTGGTGAACGAAGATGTTGTCAAAGGTTCAATGACATTGGTGGATGCGGATCGTTCCGCTCACTTGTATTCACGTATTAGTAACCCAACACAAACCAGCGGTGGTTCTGCTTCGAACACTGCTTACGGACTTGCAAGTCTGGGCGGACGTGCCGGTTTCATTGGAAAAATTGCCCATGACGAACTTGGCAAAGTCTTTAGTGACGACATGGACAAAGTTGGCGTGGGTTTTCACCCAGGAACAAACGGTTCTACCGAACCTACGGGTCGCTGCATCATTGCGGTAACGCCTGATGGCCAGCGCAGCATGAGCACCTTTCTCGGTGCCGCCTCCTTACTGGAGCCGGCAGATATTTCACGTGAAGCAGTTCAGTCTGGAGCAGTGCTGTTTCTTGAGGGATATTTATTTGACCGTGATGATGCAAAAGCCGCGTTCAAAGTTGCCTCAAAGTATGCGCACGAAGCCGGTCGCAAGGTTTCACTCACATTGTCCGATTCGTTTTGCGTAGATCGTCACCGTGAAGATTTCCTTGATCTCATTTTGAATGACATTGACGTGTTGTTTTGCAACGAGTTTGAATTGCAGTCGCTGTATCAAACTTCGTACGAAGAAGCATTAGAGCAATTGCGTAACGATTGTGAATTTGGTGCAGTTACTCGTGACAAGCGTGGTTCGGTTGTCATTAATGGTCACGACTTGGTGCACATTGAACCAGAACCTGTGGAGCGCGTTGTTGACGCAACTGGTGCAGGCGACCAATATGCAGCCGGTTTCTTGTATGGCTTCACGCGTGGCATGGCCATTGAGCATTGTGGTCGACTTGGATCAATGTCGGCATCGGAAGTAATTACCCACGTTGGCCCGCGTCCGCTCGTGCAACTCAGCACGCTCATTCCAGAACATCTACGCTCGTAGTCATGGCAAGCAACGACCACGACAACCTCACGGTTTTAGGTACAACAGTTCGCACTCCAATCGATCACGTTGAAGTATTTCCTGCTCCTGCAGATGTCACGTTGGTTCGCTTCACGAGCGACGAGGTGTCATCAATTTGCCCCGTAACCGCTCAGCCAGACGTGGCAACCGTGGTAATTGAATACAGCCCCGACAAATTCTGTATTGAGTCGAAGTCGTTAAAGCTGTACCTCTGGCGCTTCCGCAACATGGCAGTGTTTGCCGAGGCATTGGCCGCCGAAATTGCCAACGAAGTGATGGTTACCGTGAAGCCGAATTGGGTGAAAGTGCAACTCACCCAGCATCCGCGTGGTGGCATTGAAGTGCACGCAGTTGCCGAACGCAACCGCTAATTAGTTTTCGTCAGCAGCGACAAACGTAAGTTTCAGATCGCCAAGCTTCACCAATGTTGAAGCAACCCATGCACCAAGCACACCGAAGTGTTCGTCCAAAACTTTGCTTGCTCCGTCGATCAGCGTTTCCTCAGCCAGTTCGTATTGGCCTTCGTAGGTAATTTCGAGAGCGAAGTCGGCATTGCGCTCACCATGAGTTGGATGGCTGATTTCAATGGTGATGTTGTCGCGCTCTAATTGCTCGGCACCGATAGCGGGGCTGTGTGGTGAAGCAATGTTGTCAACAACTGAAGGGGCTGGCTGCTCGGCCAAGCTTTGAATGCGAAACACCACTTCAATTTCAATAGCCGGCTGTTGATCGATCTCTTCTTCGATGTACCACTGCCGATAGGTGGCCTGACTCCAACTTGGCCAATTCAGCGTGATGTGCGCAACAACTCGGGGAGGCAAGCCTTCGCCTGGAAGTCCGTAGGTGGTTTCCCACACCAAGTCGCCAAGCAAAATGTCTGACTGAAAGTGTTCCTCGAATGCCTGGCGTTCGAGGTAGGCATTGCTGAATGCATCGCGAAGAGCGCCAATTGCATCAGTAAACACGTGGTCGAGCATGCGTATTTAGGGTACTCGCTAACCTTGTGCCATGTCTTTAGTCCTCCTTGAAATTGCAGATGGTGTTGCCACTATCACGTTGAACAACCCAGATGAGCGCAACACCATGACGGCGCCAATGGTGGCCGAAATTGTTGCTGCGATGGACCGCATTGAAAACGATCCTGCAATTGGTGCGCTTGTGGTTACCGGAACTGCTCCTGCGTTTTGCGCTGGCGCAAACTTGGGCAACTTGGCCGAAGCCGACGGCGAGTCGCTTGGCGTTATTTACGAAGGCTTCTTGCGCATTGCTCGCAGCCCGTTGCCAACGATTGCTGCCGTAAATGGCGCAGCAGTTGGAGCCGGCATGAACTTGGCGCTTGGTTGTGACGTGCGCATTGC
>JBAXBR010000113.1:0-2767 GCA_037141855.1 Actinomycetota bacterium
GCAATTCTGTAATACAATTGTGACCTCATGAGCAAATTGATTCTTCTCATCGTGGGCGCAGCTTGGCTTGCTGTCTTGCTCCCACCCTTGGTCCGTGCACGACTCAATGGATCGCCAGCCAACTCAGTCACTAACTTCCGTCGTCAGTTGAACCACCTCGAAAGCGCAGGCGGTCGCTACCCACAGCAACAACTTCGCGGCATGGCACGTCCACTTGCTCCAACCCAACAGCGCCCGATGGGTCGCGCCCAGCGCCCAGCCGCTTACGGTTCGATGACTGGGGCACTTGTTCGCCAGTCCAGTACTCGTCCGCAATATCGCTCACAGAATGTTTCGCCGGTATCGGTTCAGCGCCAGAAGCGCCAAAACTTAGTTTTTGGTCTTGGCGGAACGAGCGCGGCTTCGTTGCTCCTTGGCGTGGCTACCGGATCCAGTGCGTTTGTCTACACATTTATTCTCAGCCTGTTAGCCCTCGTTGCCTATTGCTACGTGCTGGTGCAAATGCGAGTGAAGCGCGACAACGAGCGTTATCTTTCGCAGTTCCGTCGCAACTACTAGGTCGATCCTCGTTCCCGCTGTGGCTTAGAGCCACGAACCCCTTGCCCGCTACTATTTTTCGCGGGGGTACACCAATATGTCAATGACATTCCTAGAAGCCAATGCTGCAATTACGGGCCCAGGTCAAATATTTGAATTGATTGATGCGGAAGTGCGTGGAGTGAAGACTCGCGTATTCAAGAATGCTCCAACGCATCTTGGACAGCTGTTTGCTGGGTCTCGTGCCCATGGTGACAAGCCATTTCTCGTATACGAAAACGAGACCTACACCTTTACACAAGCAATGGACAGAGTGGATGCGCTTGCTTCTCTTTTGGTGAACACCTATGGCGTGAAGAAGGGTGACCGAGTTGCGGTTGCCATGCGCAACTTCCCGGAATGGGTCATGTCGTTTGCCGCAATCATTTCGGTTGGGGCCATCAACGTGTCCATGAACTCGTGGTGGACAGAAGACGAAATGGATTTCGCACTTGAAGACTCCGGCGCAACGGTGCTCATTTGCGATCAACAGCGTTTTGACATTGGTGCTGCGAGTTGCGTGAAGAAGAACATCAAAGTGTTGGTGGTTCGCGCAGAGAAGCCGCTGCCTGCTGGCGTTGACGAGTGGGAAAAGGTATTGCCGCTTGGCGACAAGCACCCAGGTGCAGACATTGACCCAGATGATGATGCAACTATTTTGTACACATCGGGCACAACTGGTCGCCCAAAGGGTGCGGTGTCAACACATCGCGCCATCCTTTCGTCAATTTTTGCATTTTCAGCGCGCAACAACGTGTTCCTTATGTCGGGTACAAAACTGAAAGAAGTTGACGGACCAGATGTGCCGACGTCATTCATCTTGATCGTTCCTCTATTCCACGTAACCGGATGTGTTCCCGTGATGATGAGTTGTTTCGTGGCTGGATTGAAACTGGCCATCATGTACAAGTGGGACGCTGAAAAAGCGCTGGAAATGATTGAGCGCGAAAAGATCACCAACTTTGTTGGTGTGCCAACGCAAAGTTGGGACTTGGTGAACTCGCCAGCGTTCGAAAAATACGACACTTCAAGCCTGCGTGCAGTTGGCGGTGGTGGAGCACCTTCGCCAACTTCACTCGTTGGCAAAGTGAACGACAAGGTGAAGAACGGCAACCCACAGTTGGGTTACGGAATGACCGAGACCAATGCGTTTGGGCCAGCAATTACGGGCTCCGATTACTTGTCGCACCCAACAAGCACTGGTCGCGCTACATGGCCAATGATTGTTGAAGTTCGTGACGAAAACTTGAAGCCAGTGCCAACAGGGCAGTCGGGTGAAATTTGGTTCTTTGGTCCAATGCTCATTCGCGGATACTGGAATCGTCCAGATGCAACTACTGAAACCATTGTTGATGGCTGGTTGCGTTCAGGCGACTTGGGTCGCCTGAACGCTGACGGATACGTGTACGTAGAAGATCGCGTGAAGGACATGATTCTTCGTGCTGGTGAAAACGTGTACGGCGCGGAAGTAGAAAGCGCAATTTACGAACACCCTGCAGTGCACGAAGCTGCAGTGTTTGGTGTGCCGCACGAACGTTTAGGCGAAGAGGTAGGCGTTGCCATTTTGGTGAATGACGGCATGACTTTGACTCCAGAAGAGCTGTGGACATTTCTCGACGTGAAGATTGCCAAGTTCAAGATTCCAACTCAGGTTGTCATCATGAGCGAGGCTCTACCGCGCAATGCTGCGGGCAAGTTCTTGAAGCGCGAGTTACAACAAAAAGTAGTGAAGGGCGAACTGAAAGCTTCGGTCCGCTAACAGTCACTGCTCTTCGGGTGGTCGAATGTGGCGAAACTGCCACAGTAAAAGCAAGTCATAGGTAATTTTCAATGTCGCACACATGAGTAGCGGCCAGGCAAAATTCGATTGATCAAGCATCCATCCAGCAGCAATTGGCGGAAGTGCCGAAGCGAGGCTGCGCGGAACGTTGGTAATGCTGGCAGCGGCTGCGCGTTCGCGTGGAGAAACCACAGCCATCACATAACTCGTGCGTACTGGAACGTCCATTTGTGAGAGCAAGCCGCGAGCAATAAACAGCGACATGGCAATCCATACGTTTGGTGCGAGCACCACGCCAACGAGTAGGAGGCTTGCTGGAATATGGGTGAACACCATGGTGCGCACGAGGCCAATGCGCTGAGAAATTTTGACAGCCAGTAGCGAAGACACTGCCGACAACATTCCTGCGGC
>JBAXBR010000114.1:0-2681 GCA_037141855.1 Actinomycetota bacterium
GCTCGCAATGTTTACGCCATCTTCAACTCGAACACTGTGCACATCAAATAAATACACCGTTACTAGTCGTGGCTTACGTTCAATTTCTATTCCTTCGCGCGCAAGTTCGTGCAATCGCTTGCCGTCAACTTTTAATGCTGACACCATGGGTGGCACCTGCATAATTGGGCCAGTCAACTTCGTCGCAGCCGAACGAACGGCATCAAGCGTCAACTCGCCCATCTCAAAAGTTGCAGTCACCGTTCCCGAATCATCCAGCGTGTTGGTTTCGCTACCAAACACCACTTCGCATGTGTATGTCTTGTCCATGCCGCTTAAAAATTGCATCAAACGCGTGACGTAGCCGACGCCAATCACCATCACACCTGTCGCATCAGGGTCAAGCGTTCCCGCATGACCAATGCGTCGCTCGTTCAAAAGCTTCCGCAGTCTGCTCACCACGTCATGACTGGTCATGCCCGCAGGTTTGTCAATGAGTGCCAAACCGTGCACGGTTGGCGGACGGCGTTTCGCCATTGCTACTCCGTGTCGTCAGAAAGATTGCGCGTATGCATTGGATCGTTGCGCAACACTTCGTCAATACGTGCTGCTGCACGGATTGCATCGTCTGGACGGAACTCCAAAATTGGTGTGCGACGTGCATGAACTTGCGTGGCAATTGCCGACTGCAGTTGCTTGCGGTAATGACTAAACGCCGCCAAAATTCCGGCGTCGCCTTCTGGGCCTTGCAGCGAGTCGAAGTACACAATGCCGCGGTTCATTTCGGCGTCAACATCAATTGCGGTAATGGACACAAATGCCAAGCGATCATCATCAATACGCAGTAGTTCTTCGGCCACCACTTCGCGCACGGTCTCGCTAATGCGGGCTTCGCGTGGGTAGCTGTGCTTGCGGCTATTCGATGAACGCCCGCGTGAACGGCCTTGTGGTCTGCCCATCGTGTTACCTGCACTGCCTTTCCGATCCAATCACGGCGTTTTTGCCGCTTGGCTCATCTACGATACGGAGGCTATGTCAGCAAAGCGCCCACAGGGTTCAATCCGCGGAAATGACCCGGAATCCAAGATTCCCGCCTTCCGCTACACCTCGGGCTTAGCCAATCAAATTGAGTCCAAATGGCAAGACCATTGGGACGCCGAGGGCACTTTCGAAGCGCCGAACCCAGCGGGCCCTCTTGCGCAACCCGAAAAAGTTGCTGGCCGCGAAAAGTTGTTCGTGCTCGACATGTTTCCGTATCCGTCGGGCGCAGGACTGCACGTAGGCCACCCACTCGGCTACATCGCCACCGACGTGTTTGCGCGCTACAAGCGCATGACTGGTTACAACGTGTTGCACGCGCTTGGCTACGACAGTTTTGGTTTGCCAGCAGAACAACACGCCATCGTGACGGGAATTCACCCGCGCATTAACACCGAGTCGAACATTGCCAACATGCGCCGTCAATTGCGCAGGCTTGGTTTGGGCCACGATGCTCGTCGCAGCGTCAGCACCACCGACGAAGAGTTTTACAAGTGGACGCAATGGATCTTCTTGCAAATTTTCAACTCGTGGTACGACGAAAGCCAAAATCGCGCACGACCAATTTCTGAACTTGTTGACGAGTTCGCTTCGGGCAAGCGCGACACGGGCATGGGTGCATGGTCTGGCTTAAGCAAAGTTGAACAGCAGGACGCCATCAACAATCACCGCTTGGTGTACTTGTCGAATGCGCCGGTGAACTGGTGCCCTGGTCTTGGAACCATTCTTGCCAACGAAGAAGTAACTGCCGAAGGTCGAAGCGACATTGGCAACTACCCCGTGTTCAAACGCAACATGCGCCAGTGGACCATGCGCATTACGAAATACGCCGACCGTTTGCTAGACGACCTTGACCGACTCGATTGGCCAGATGCAATCAAGTTGATGCAGCGAAACTGGATTGGACGAAGCGAAGGCGCACGCGTTCGCTTTGGTTCAACTGCCGGCCCTATTGAAGTGTTCACCACTCGCCCCGACACATTGTTCGGTGCAACGTTCATGGTGTTGTCACCAGAGCATCCACTTGTTGATGCACTTACCACCAGCGAACAACAAAGTGCTGTCGCGAAATACCGCGAAACTGCTGCAGCCCTGCAAGACGCCGACCGCACCGACGACTCGCGCGAAAAGACCGGTGTGTCCATTGGTGCGTATGCAACGAACCCAGTAAACGGCGCACAGATTCCTGTGTGGATTGCCGACTACGTATTAATGGGTTATGGAACGGGCGCAATCATGGCCGTGCCAAGTGGCGACGAACGCGACATGGAGTTTGCAACTGCATACAACTTGCCCGTTATTGACGTGGTGAACGAAGACGGCGAGTATGTCAACTCGACAAATGATTCAGTGTCACTGAACGGCAAGCGCACGAAAGCCGAAGCCATTTCGCTGATGACCGCGTGGCTCGACAAAAACGATCATGGCAACAGTGCAATTACCTACAAACTGCGCGACTGGCTGTTCTCACGTCAGCGCTACTGGGGCGAACCATTCCCCATTGTGTACGACGAAAACGATCAGCCAATTTCGGTTCCTGCTTCGGCATTGCCCGTATTGCTTCCTGAATTGGCCGACTTCAAGCCGCAAACGCTCGACCCAAATGACGAAACCACCAACCCAATTCCACCGCTTGCTCGCATTCAAGATTGGGTCAATGTCAC
>JBAXBR010000115.1:0-2647 GCA_037141855.1 Actinomycetota bacterium
CACGATGCAGGTTGTGCCGACAGCAGCAGGAGAGATTTTTCCTGTCATGAGTGCTGCAAGCCCGACTGCACCGCCACCTTCGACATATAACTTTGAGCGTTCAAGCAGCACCATCATCGCATCGGCAACAGAATCTTCAGTCACTTCAACAATTTCATCTACCCACTTGCGTACAAGAGGCTCGGTGATTTCTCCTGGTTTCTTCACGGCAATTCCGTCGGCAAGCGTAGGAACAGGACCTTCTGGCATCATTCCGTGAATGTAGGGAGCACAGGAAGAAATCTGAACACCAATGACGCGAATCCGTGGGTTTTGTAACTTCAATGCAATCGCGGTTCCGCTCAATAGTCCACCACCACCAAGTGGAATGATGACCAACGACAAGTCTGCAATGTCTTCAATAAGTTCAAGACCAAGTGTGCCTTGTCCTGCAACAACATCTGCATCATCGAAAGGGTGGCAGAAGGTCATTCCTGTTTCAATCGCGCGTTTCTTTGCAGCGGCGATCGCTGTATCAACATTGTCTCCACCTTCAAGGACGGTTGCGCCATGGTGTTTGGTGGCCGCAATTTTTGATAGTGAAGCACCTTTGGGCACATAGATTTCGCATGCGATTCCGAAGTGTTTCGCCGCAAGAGCAAGACCTTGTGCATGGTTGCCAGCACTGCCGGTAACCACGCCATTCTTGGCCGCTTCACCGAGTAGCGCAATTTTGTTCATGGCGCCTCGAATTTTGAACGCTCCTGTTCGTTGCAGGCTTTCTGCCTTTAACACGATCCGGGCATTAAGTAGTTCACTCAAATATGCAGATTGAATTACCGGAGTGTGTTGCACCACTGCTGCACCAGCTACTCGTGCCGCAGAAATATCAGCAAGTGAGATTTCGATTGGATGGTTGTTTTCTGCCATGCTCCGTCTACCGTAGTTGTTATGCGCGCATTGCTGATCGCTAACTCAAACGAAAAAGATACGGGCTATGTGGGGCAACGCTTCGAAGATCACGATTTTTCGTTTACGCACTACGCGCGTGAATATCCAAACGAGTGGCGCTCAATAAACGGTGTCGATCTGGTTCTGCATTTAGGTTCGGCATGGTCGGTGTATTGGCCAGATGTCTCGCGCAACGTGGAAGCCGAAGCCGACCTCATGCGCGAGGCTCACAGGCGCGGCATCCCGATATATGGAGTGTGCTTTGGGGCACAGATGCTGGCTCACGCTTTAGGTGGCAGCGCAGAAAAGGCTCGAAAAGCGGAAATTGGTTGGCACGAGGTAATCACAACAGAAGCTAATAAGCGCTTGGCGGGCAAATGGATGCAATGGCATTACGACACCTTTACGCCACCAGCCGGCGCAGAAGTACTCGGGCTCAGCGACGCAGGCCCGCAGGCACTCCGAATCGGTCGTAGTTTTGCCACTCAATTCCACCCAGAAGCCAATGAAGCCATCGTTTCAGGCTGGATGTCGGGTGAAGGGGCTATGGAGCTGGTGAATGCGGGCATTTCGCCAAGTGACTTGATGGACGAAACCCGTCGTCAAGTGGAGCGGTCAGGGCCTGCCGCGGCTGAAATTGTCGACTGGTTCCTCGGCGAGGTGGCATCGACCCCAATGCCAAAATCTCGGTAGCCAGTCACGATCGCACAAATGCCTGAGGTTTCTCGGTTGATAACGGACAAGTAGTAGTTTTTCTCTCTGATGTCCACCTTTCTCAGGTCGTTTCTTGTCGTCGTATGGTTCGGTCTCGCTGCCGTCCTGATTGCCGGCCTTCTGCTGTGGGTGTCATCGTTACTTCGCCCATCGAAGCCAACACGCGAAAAGATGCTCACCTATGAAAGCGGTGTTGACCCCGTTGGAGAAGGTTGGTCACAAAGCCAAGTTCGCTATTACATCTTTGCGTTGCTCTTCGTCATTTTCGATGTTGAAGCAGTGTTCATCTTCCCGTGGGCAACACAACTTGAACGTTATGCAGTGTTCGGGCTGGTGGAAATGGGAATTTTCGTATTCGTATTAGTCCTTGGCTTGGTGTATGCCTGGCGCAAGGGTGTTCTGCGGTGGGTGTAACAACATGGGACTTGTAGATCGTGGCAGATTGCCAAAACCATTAAACTCGTTGTTCAACATGGGTCGCTCGTATTCATTGTGGGTGTACCAATGGGGACTCGCATGTTGCGCAATTGAAATGGGCGCAGCATTTGGTTCACCTCGTTACGACGTGATGCGTCTTGGTGTTATTCCATTGCCAGCAAGCCCGCGTCAAGCAGACCTTGTGGTTATTTCTGGAACGGTGACCGACAAAATGGCGCCAGCTATTAAGCGTTTGTACGAACAAATGCCAGAACCCAAATACGTCATTTCGATGGGTAGTTGCGCAAACTGCGGTGGTCCATATTGGGACAGCTATTCGGTGACTAAGGGCGTTGACCAAATCATTCCAGTAGATGTGTACGTGCCGGGTTGCCCACCGCGACCTGAAGCGTTGCTCGAAGGAATTGTGTTGTTGCAACAACGCATTAAGAACGAAGACATGGGTGCGCGTTGGCGCGGTGAAGGCACCGTTTCAATGGATGCATCTGCAGAAGCGGAAAGGCGTGGTGAACCAGTTGTCGTCTCCCGCTGAAACCACTCCAGTCGTTGACACTGTGCGCGATCA
>JBAXBR010000116.1:0-2539 GCA_037141855.1 Actinomycetota bacterium
GTTCTGGTGTGTCAATGCCCACAATTCGCACACCATAAACGAGATTCAGATTAAACAAATCAACTCCATCGGCGGACTTCAAACGTGCATCAAATGAGTCGCCATCGACGAACCGCTCAACAACCCACTCGTACCGTGAACCAGCTAATTCATCGCTTGGCGCAAATACAACTGATTCAGATTGACTTCTTCCGGTTAAATAACCAACTAACAGTCCGATTACTAAAGTGAAAACGAGAATGAGAAAAGACTTTCTCTTCATATATTTAGCGTCCTTTGAAAATTGTCATGAATATTTGTGGGTAAGTCTTTGCCTAAGTCAAGCACAATCTGATAAATCTCAGTTGACTCAGCAATGAGTTCGGATCCTCAAGGACGTTCATTAGATTCCTTTGACTGCTGACTTAATCCTGGATAAACAGTCCAATCCCTTCAATTATTGAACCACCAAATCTCTTGTGAATCAGGCGCTTTTCAATCCATGCACACCTGTGAAGTACCTTTACACGTGGATATGCAACTGTTTCACAGCTCCCAGGTTGAGCCACTTTTAGTACAACTTTCACAGCGTCTTTCTGCGCCACTAGACGACCCTTTTGCCACCGAAATAGTGGTGGTGCCGTCTGGTGATATGGCTCGGTACTTGAAGCGTGAGCTTTCGCGATCTTTGGGTGCTCGCAAAGGCAATGACGGAATCGTCTCAAATGTCAATTTTGTGTACCCCCGCCAATTGGTGAACGCGACTGCTGCTAACCCAACTGGTCCTGCACATAGTGAATGGGACTCCAACAATCTTGTTTGGAGCATTGTTGACACTCTTCTTTCGCATCACAACATCACTGTTCCTGGTTTTGCGGAAGCACCATTGACAGTTGCAAGTCGAGCTTCTTCCCTATTTGATCGTTACGCGTCTCACCGGCCCGAGTTGTTGCAACAATGGGTCGCTGGCGGGGTGAACGATGGGAAGCTCACGAGCAATCGTCTCAACACGATTACAAAAGACCAAATCTGGCAAAAAGATCTGTTCATTGAAGTGTCAAAGAGATTCGAGGATGCGGGTTATGCGACTCGGGCGTTTAATAACTCTGATGCCTTTGTAGAAGCGCTTCGAGATCTTCCCGAGAGCTCGGCATTGCCAAACCGGATCAGTGTCTTTGGTATCACCACACTCAGCCGTGCTGCCCGCCACATTCTTGAAGCGCTCAGCCAGGTGTGCAACATACATGTATATATGGTGTACGCCGCTGGCGATGTATGGCCAGAACCATGCAGTCACGAGTTGCTCCTTCGAAGCGAGTTCCCAGCTACAGCTGTTCGCAACGTATTGACTAAGCGCTGGGGTGCTCAGATCATCGAGAACGCTTCGGTGTTTGGTGCTATTCAGAGGGAGTACCTACCTGCTGTAGCACCTTCGACGTCGCTATTACATGGTTTGCAAGACAGCATTGTTTCCGACACACACCATGAGCCGCTTGCCGACGATGCATTGCGTCAAGCAGTTCGTGCCACCAGCGATGGTTCCATTCAGATACATGCTTGTTACGGACTTGCTCGCCAAGTTGAGGCGCTTCGTGATGCCTTTTTGCATGAACTGAACAACAACCCACAATTGCAGCTGCGTGACTTCGCCATTTTGTGTGCAGACATTGATGCAGCAGCACCAATCATTAGTGCTGTGTTCGCGCCGCATGCAGTTGCAGGAAGCACGCTTCCTCAGCTTCCTATCAATGTGCTGGGAAATAGCGCTTCAAGCCGTGACCCGCTGATTGAAGCATTCCTTGCTGTTGTGCACTTGCTAACGAGCCGCTGCTCGCCTACCGATGTTCTTGAGGTGGCGCACTTGCCAGCTGTTCGCCGCGCTTTCGGGTTCGATGATGATGCGCTAACGCTGCTTTCCACATGGGCTGAAGATTTAGCTATTCGTTTTGGACTAAACGCTGAAACCCGCCAAGAGATATGGGGAATTCCTTCCCACAACAACATTGGAACATGGGACGCTGCTCTCAATCGCCTGATGATGGGAATCGCTATTCCCGGCGAAGTAGACCGAATTGGCCCTGGGGGCATTGTTCCGTACGACGGCATTGGTGGCAGCGACATAAATGTTGCTGGTTCTGTCTCTGAATTTATTACTCGAGTAATGAATTTTGTCCAGATTGTTAATGCAGTAGATGGAAACAAGAAGCCATTAGGAATCACCATTGATGATTTCTGTACCACGTTGTATCAGATCATTGAGAACTTCTTGCAAGTTCCTTATGGCGAAGCAACCAGCATGGCAAGCCTGCATAGTGCAATTACGAATTTCCAAAGCGATGTGGAGAATGCACTTTCCCACAGCGATACAACCTTCTTAGTTAGCGAACTGCTTGTAAGTCTTGGTTCGTATTTCAATGATGAGCGCGCACTTTTTGGAAATAAGTTTGAATCAATAACTGTTGCCCCGCTCGATGGTCAACAGCACGTTCCATTCCGCGTACTTGCCATTCTTGGTGCAGATGAACGTGCTTTTTCTGGGGCACATAGCGACGGCGATGAC
>JBAXBR010000117.1:0-2535 GCA_037141855.1 Actinomycetota bacterium
TGGAGCGGGTGACGGGAATCGAACCCGCATAGCCAGCTTGGAAGGCTGGAACTCTAGCCATTGAGCTACACCCGCAAATAGCAGAACCTTATGATACTTGCAGATGGCCAAAAACGCCATCTCGGACACGAGAGCAACAATGAGGAAGCCGAACTGGGTGAAGCATCTGGCTGGCATTGTGCTGGGCCTTATTGCATTGTCGATAATTACTCCTCGTGTGGGAGCGACACAGGCGCCAACAGTCCTTGCGGCGCAACATGTCAACACTGGTTTCACTGTCGCGCGGAATGGTTTCTCGTTTCCTAATTGGGGCGGACTAACCGATCAGAATGCACTTGCGTTTAAGCAAATGGGTTTGCTGTTTGCTGGTTCAGCAAATTGTCATACCGATTCACTCGGCGCGCATTGCGATGTGCGTGGTGGGGTGCGAGTGGATTTGGACCACATCAATTTGCATCTCTCGCAAGGTCGCTGCGAGGGAATGGTTATTTTGGCGGCGCGATTATTTAAACATCCTGCCAACCTTGCGCTCATCAGAAAGAATGCACAAAATGCATCACAACTCACTCAAGATGAAGCTGAGCATCAAATTGCATTTTGGTGGGCTACACAACTTTCGCCAACTATTGGACTTGAATCGTTGAGAACGGTTGGATTTCAACCGACTGAAATCGGTCGACTTATTTTTGACAGCTTAAGTCGCAAAGAAATGGTGTCGCTTGGCGTGTACACCGAAACAAGCGGTCACACAGTGTTGCCAATTTCGGTTGATGAAACTGAAACTCAATTTGTGGTGCGGCTGTACGACCCAAATCAGCCGCGAGTAGTGCCGAAGTTGGTAATTGACAAGGCGACGCAAAATTGGAAGATCACTCCGTATGTCGCTGCCTCGGGAACTTCTCGGTCTATTTCAGGAAATGGACCTGGCAGGTTGGACATTGTTCCAATCAGTTTGCGGAGCCGAATTGGAAACTGGAGCCTGCTCGTTGACTTTTAACCCCTGACGGCAAACACGGCCAGAATGGTCGTATCGTTAGTACACGCATGCGTAGTACAAAAATCATCGCCACGGTTGGTCCGGCATCACGAGCCGAACATATGTTGCAGGGTCTCGTTGAAGCTGGCGTAGACACATTCCGCATTAACTGTTCGTACCTCGAGTCACACGAAGTGTTGGAACTCATTCAACACATCCGTGCTGCAACGCCCAATGTTGGAATTCTTGTTGACGTGCAAGGCCCCAAATTGCGCACAGGTGACCTGCACTTCACATTTGTTGAGGGAACCGAAATTGAACTCACTCCCGAAATGTTTGGCTTTGACTTACACGAAATTGGCATTCAGTCGGGCGAGCGGGTGTTGGTTGCCGACGGACAAATTGAGTTATGGATCACAGCAATTCGCGGCGGTGACATCACAGCGCGCGTATTGGTTGGTGGCGAATGCGCACCACACCGCGGCGTCAACTTCCCTGACACTGACGTGAAGGTGTCTGCCTTAAACGAAAAGGATTATGGCGACATTGCTGCAGCAAAGCAGGGTGGCGCCGAATGGATCGCGCTGTCGTTTGTACGCGACTCGGCAATTATTGAAGAAGTGCGAGGAATCGTTGGCGACGAACCGCGCATCATTGCAAAAATTGAGCGGCGCCAAGCGCTCATGAATCTTGAAGCAATCACGCGCGCTGCAGATGGCGTGATGGCAGCTCGTGGCGATTTGGGCGCAGAGCTGTCCTTTGAAGAAGTGCCAAACATGCAGCAACGCATTGCCGACTTAGCAATGATTGAAGGCAAGGTGTCAATTTGTGCAACTGAAATGATGGAGTCCATGCGGACGAATCATCGGCCAACGCGTGCTGAAGTTGCAGACGTTGCCGGAGCAGTGCACGAAGGCTTCAGTGCAGTGATGTTGTCTGCCGAAACCGCAACCGGGTACGACCCAATTAATGCGGTAACCGCTATGGCTCGTATTTGTGATGCCAATGAAACTCATGATGGGCACAAATCATTTGCCGATGCTCATCCGACTGAGTCTGCAGTAGGTGCAGCAACTGCCGCACTTGCAAAACGGACTGGCGCTGCCAGCATTATTGCGCTTACGTATTCGGGCTATTCAAGTGAAATTCTCTCCGCATGTCGACCGACCGCACGCATCATTGCTGCGACCCCGTCGCATGAAGTTGCACGTCGATTGCGCTTGTATTGGGGTGTCACTCCGTTGGTCTGTCAACGCAATGTGGATATGACCGTTGCAGTGGACGATGCATTCAATGCAGCGGTAGGCGAGGGTTTAGTGCAATCAAATGAACTTGTCGTGGTCTGTGCGTCTCGCGAAAACATTCGCTCAACTGCTGACACCATTTGGGTGCACAACGCCTAGTTACGTCAGGGCTGGTTGCACGCTAGGAGTTGAATCAATGCGTGTAACTCCGTATGCAGCAATGAGGCAGGCAATTCCGGCAATGACAAACGAAGACTTGTAACTTCCCGTTACATCGCGCAAGTACCCTGCGCCAAAGGCTGCAACTGCAGCGCC
>JBAXBR010000118.1:0-2487 GCA_037141855.1 Actinomycetota bacterium
GCAGCGACGACAAGTTCTAGTTCGCGCGCGCGACCAACAACCGAAGCTGCCGAAACGCGAAGAACGTCGCTTGCCGACGCTGCTGCCATGAGTGTGACTAACTAGTCGAACTTGATTACGCCACGGATGTTTTCTCCGTCACGCATTGCTCGGTAACCCTCGTTGATGTCGCTCAGTTTGTATTCCTTGGTGACAAGACCGTCGAGGTCGAGCTGACCTTCGCGATACAGGCCCATCAACTTTGGAATGTCGGAACGTGGGTTGCCCGAACCAAACAGCGAACCAACCAACTGCTTTTCCATCAAGGTGAGATCGAGCAAGCTCATGCCTGCACCAAACTCTGCTGCCGGGTGAATGTTGGTTACAACAACACGACCACGTTTTGCGGTGAGTGCCATTGCTTCGTGAATAACAGCGCCGTTACCAACGCCCATGGTCATAATCACTTTGTTGGCCATGGTTCCCCATGTCAGTTCTTGCAACAGAGGCAACGCTTCAGCCATCGAATTTGCAGTATGTGTTGCACCAAACTCCATTGCCTTCTCACGCTTGAACTCCACTGGGTCAATTGCAACAATGCGCTTTGCACCAGCAATACGAGCACCCTGAATTGCGTTGGCACCAATTCCACCGGCACCCACAACGACAACTGTGTCGCCAGGTTTTACTTCTGCTGCATACACGCTTGAGCCCCAACCGGTAACTACACCACAACCGAGCAAACATGCGCGGTCAAGAGGCACATCTTTTTCAATCTTGATGCAACTTGCTTCGTGCACCACAGTGTGTTCAGCGAATGTTCCGAGCAAGCACATGATGCCAACGTCTTTGCCACCGGCGTGGTGACGCGAAGTCTGATCACTAATTTGCTTTCCTGTTGCCATGTACGCGCCAAGGTCACACAAGTTTTGGTGACCGGTACTGCAACTCACGCAACGACCACATGACGGAATGAATCCGAACACCACGTGATCGCCTGGTGCTAACCAACTGACATTCGATCCAACTTGTTGCACGACACCGGCGCCTTCGTGACCACCGATAATTGGAAGTTCGAATGGCAAGTCTCCGGTAACCACGTGCTCATCGCTGTGGCACATGCCGGAAGCCGCAAGCTTGACCAACACTTCGTTTGGACCTGGCGCATCAAGTTCAATCTCTTCGATTGCCCATGGAGCATTCAGCTCCCACAACACTGCTGCCTTCGTCTTCACACTGACCCCCTCGTCACTTTCGCCATGCGCAGGGTGCGCCAGCGAGATACTGGCTCTATTGTTGCCCAGCCATCGGCGCTGACGCTACCCAGAGCCTTCTGCCTGAGTACTGTGGACAGTGATGGATACCACAGCACCACTAGCCGTCGATACCGCCCAGGCCCAGACTGCAAGCCACGACAGCGTTTCCTCGGCAATCACCACACCGCACATCGTTGAAGAACTCCTCGTTGAGGAAATTTCGATCGACGGCATGTGTGGCGTGTACTAACCAGCAGACGTTTCACCATGACCGTCACCCTGGATTCAGCGTGTGAATTGCATCCTCAAGTCGCGCTTCGGCCAGAACCATTCGGCGCACTTGCCTATCACTACGGCAATCGCAAACTTGTTTTTTTAAAACATCCAGACGTCGTTGCTGTGCTTCAAGATGTTGCAGCACATGACACACTCGCCGACACGCTGATTGCACACCATGTTGCGCCAGAACGTTGGAATTCATTCGTGAACGCACTCAGTTCACTTGAGACATCGGAGATTATTCGTGTCCGTCAGTAACTTAACAACGCAACTCAAAGGCGGACTTGACGCGCCAATTTGTTTGACATGGGAACTCACCTATGCCTGCAACTTGCAATGCATTCATTGTTTGTCCAGCAGTGGTCGTCGCGACCCGCGAGAGCTTGACACTGATCAAGTGAAGAACGTTCTTGACCAGTTACGCGACTTGCAAGTGTTCTACATCAACATCGGTGGCGGCGAGCCAATGATTCGCAAAGACTTCTTTGAGATTCTTGAACATGCCGAGCACAACAACATTGGCGTGAAGTTTTCCACCAACGGCACGTACATCACTGCCGAAAATGCGCAGCGCCTTGCTTCCATGAACTACCTCGATATTCAAATCAGCATGGACGGCGTCGACCGTGAAACAAATGATGCCGTGCGTGGTGAAGGATCCTTCGATACATCAATTGCGGCAATGAACTTCTTGCGCGATGCAAACTTTGGACCATTCAAGATTTCTATTGTCATGACCCGACACAACGTTGACCAGCTCGATGCTTTCAAGCAACTTGCCGATAGCTACGGCGCGCAACTGCGTATCACACGCTTGCGTCCTGCCGGTCGTGGGGCAGATACATGGAACGAATTGCACCCAACGCAGGCACAGCAGCGACAGATTTATGACTGGCTCATTGCGCATGGCGACAACGTGCTTACTGGTGACTCGTTCTTCCATCTCAATGCATTTGGTGAATCTCTTCCTGGT
>JBAXBR010000119.1:0-2481 GCA_037141855.1 Actinomycetota bacterium
GAGCGTCGGTTTCCGGAACCGCAGGTCGTAGGTTCGATTCCTATCGAGGGCGCAACGGCATCAGCCAAGCGCTGATTTCACCAGCGCTGCAATTTTTCCGCCGTCGGCACCAGAGCCAACACGATCGCGAACTGCTTTCACCACTGCGCCCATTGCCTTGCCACCTGTTTGTCCAGCAGCAGCAGCCTTGGCAATTTCGTCAGTAACAATTGCCGCAACTTCGTCGTCGCTCATTGCCGCCGGCAAGTAAGCCTCAATTACCAACAGTTCTGCGCGCTCTTTTGCAGCCGCTTCTGTGCGGCCTGCGTCTGCATAAATTTGCGCAGATTCTGCTCGCTTCTTTGCTTCACTTTGCAACACTTTGATTGCCTGATCGTCGGTCAAGACAATTGCTTCATCGCCAGCAACTTCAGCATTTTGAATTGCCGACAGCACCATGCGCAACGTTGAAAGCTTCGCTTCTTCTCGTGCCCTCATTGCCTCGGTGATATCTGCCTTGATGCGCTCTTTAAATGTTGTCACCCCTCTATTCTGCCCGCTTTCAGGGGGTATGACGAGCCTTCAATATGGGGACTTCTCTACACTGTTATTGCTTATGAACAACGAGACCTTTGAACTTTTCTTTTCGCTACTGAGCGTTGCATTGCTCATTGGCACCCTCATTATTTTGAAGGCTCGAATCTTTGCCAAACATTTTTCAATCGCCCGCACAATCTTGGACGGTTTTGCCCCATACGCGCGACCATTAGCCGCGGCTGTAGTCACAACTTGCATGCTTGGCAGTTTGTACTTCTCTGAAATAGTTCACTACAAGCCATGCAAACTGTGCTGGTACCAGCGCACGATGATGTACCCGCTGGCGATTCTGCTGATCATTGCAGTCATCATTAAAGACAAAAAGATCTGGCGTTATGCAGTACCCCTCGCATCAATTGGATTAACCATCTCTACGTATCACTGGTTGCTTGAACGCATCCACAGTCTGGACACTGGCGTATGCGATGTAGATGTACCTTGCGAATTTGTATGGTTTCAACACTTCGGGTTCGTCACACTGCCATTCATGGCATTCACCGGATTTCTTGCAGTTCTCGTATTCACCACCCTTCCCAACACACAAACGGAGCAGTCATGAGTAATTCATCATCAAGTCGCGGCAAATTCATTATTGGCGCAATCATCGCAGTCGTTATCGCTGGTGCGGCAATCATTGCCATCTCATCAAGTGGATCAAAATCAAATACGACTACAGGAGTAGTTTCCGAGTTCAGCGACATCACCGTCACCGGCAATGCGCTTCCTGCTTTTGACTCAACGTCGACTGCACCCGACGCAGCAATTGGAATGCCCGCACCCGTAATTGCCGGCAAAGGTTTCACGGGAACTCCAATCACTACAGAGGGAACCGGAACACCAATGTTGGTGTTGTTCCTTGCGCACTGGTGCCCTCACTGCCAGCGCGAAGTACCACTACTTGTGCAATGGGAAAAAGATGGCAAGACCCCAACTGGAATTGACGTGATTGCTGTTGCAACCGGTACCGACCCAAACAACCCGAACTACCCACCATCGGCATGGCTCGCTCGCGAACAATTCCCAGCACTATGGCCAGTGATCGCCGACTCAAAGGACAAGGCAGCTGCAAATGCATTCGGTCTTTCGGGTTACCCATACTTCGTGCTTGTTGACGCAAAGGGAAACGTATTTAAGCGTGCAAGCGGTGAGGTGTCCATGGACGACTTGACCACCATGATCAACCAAATGATTGGTGCATAACGCCTACTTCTTAGTTGAGAATCATTCTCATTATCGCTAGAGTGGCGGAATGAGAATGATTCCCAAAAGCGCATTACTGTGCGCAGGATTCATTGTTCTGATTGCGGCTTGCACCTCGGCAAAACCCGCCTCAAACACACGACCAAACATCGTGGTCTCGTATTCGGTTCTCGGCTCTGTTGTTAGCGACTTAGTTGGCGATTCCGCCACGGTCACTGTGCTTATTCCCGATGGCCAAGACCCGCACGAGTTTCAACCGTCGGCGCGCGACATTGAAACGATCAATAACGCCAGCATCGTGATTTCTAATGGACTCGATTTCGAAGAAGGCTTACTCGAAGTTCTGGCTACAGCAGAATCAAACGGCGTTATGCAATACCGAGTGGGCAACAATATTAAACAACGAACCGTTGAAGGTGAACACGTTATTGCTGACCCACACTTGTGGCTTTCACCAGACAATTTCATTCAAGCGCTCCCCTCATTGACTGATGCGATCAATGCAGCCACTGGATTATCCCTTGATCCCACAACAGAGTCGAATCAACTGACACAACTTGATAAAGATGTGAGCGCAACCATGAGCGCCATTAATTCATGCGTGTTAGTGACAGGACACGATGAGTTGGGATATTTCGCCGATCACTACGGATGCAAAATAATCGGTGCAATCATTCCCGGTTTATCCACCACTTCCGAAGGAAC
>JBAXBR010000120.1:0-2309 GCA_037141855.1 Actinomycetota bacterium
GTACTTCGCTCAGTTTCACGCCAGGTACTTCGGTTGGGTACTGCATGACGAGGTGCAAACCGGCGACTGCGCGTTGCCACGTTGGCATCGCAAGTACGTCTTGACCATCAAGCGTTACCGACCCACCTGTTATTTCGTAACCAGGCTTGCCCATAATTGCTGCAGACAGCGTTGACTTGCCAGCACCGTTCGGGCCCATGACTGCATGCACTTCTCCACTGTTAATAGTGAGCGTGATGCCATTGAGAATTTGTGTTCCGCCAACCGAAACTTGCAGGTCGCGAATTTCGAGTGTGCTCATTTTGCTTCTCCTACCGAAATCATGACTTCACCATTGACCACGCTTGCTTCATACACCGGCACTGGCTGTGTTGCAGGAAGCGTGTTTGGAGCACCTGTCACAAGGCTGAAGGCGCTTCCGTGCTTCATGCACTCGAGTTCTTTTGAGTCACACAGCACATCGCCATCGGAAAGCGAAACATCGGCGTGACTGCAGCGATCGCCAATTGCGTACACGGCGTCGTCAATGCGAACAACGGCGATTGCACGACCGTCAACAGTGAACTTGCGAACTTTGCCCGATTCAATTTCGGAAAGCTTGCATACGGCTACAGCGCTCATTTGGTGACTCCCAACTTTGCAATCACTTTGTCGCGAATGCCTGCAAGGAACTCAGACTGTGGAAGGCGGTCAATCACTTCGTCAAAGAAACCGAACACCACGAGGCGCTCAGCAATTTCTGGTGGTACTCCGCGGCTTTCCAAATAGAAACGCTGATCGTCATCAATTGGACCAACGGTGCTGGCATGACTGCACTTCACGTCGTTGGTTTCAATCTCTAGGTTCGGCACGCTTTCTGCCCACGCACCACGCGACAACGTGAGTGTGCGATTGGTCTGGAAGGCTTCTGTTTTCGTGCCGTTTTCGGTGATCTTGATGAGGCCCGTGTACACGCTCTTCGATGTGTCTTTCACTGCACCCTTGAACAACAGGTCGCTGTGTGTGCGAGGTGCTTCGTGCACCTGCAAGGTACGGAAGTCGTGCATCTGGGTGCCATCTGCAAAGTACAACGCGGTTTGCTGTGCACTTGCACCCTGACCAACAAGACGAACTTCGGCACGCATACGTGCGTAGTCGCCACCAAGTGCAACGGTGAATAAGCGCACGTTGCTGTCGCGCTCGCCCACTGCAACCTGATGCCCAATCTGCCAAGTGTTCTTGCCAAGTTCGTTAATTGCCAAGTAGGTAACGCGCGCAGATTGCGCAGCATGGACTTCGACTACAGGAACAACAAGCGAATGCACGTTGTCAGCAGATGTAAACCGCTCGACAACAACGATCTCACTGTTCTCGGCCGCGTCAATGACCAAACGTGGGTATGCAACAACGCCGGACTTGTCTACCGAGTGGGTAATGACAACGGTTTGCGTGTGCACTTTGTTCTTGCCAATTTGCAATGCAATAACATCTGGAGTGTCAGTGTTCATTTGCGCAAACATGTCTGGCTGCACATGCATACCAGCGCCGACAAGTGTGGACGCAGCGGCGCCTGTTAGTTGCACACCTTCGCCACCTTCAACGGTTGTCGTCAGCTTGCCGCTAGCGAACTTCGACATGTCGAGTTCGTTAATGCGGCTGTAGCGCCAAATTTCTTCTTCTGTGCTGGGGAGTTCAAGTGCGGTGGTCATCTACTTCTTTTTCTTTTTGTCTCGATTTTTCTTTTTATTCTTGCGCTTGTCGTTCATGTCGGCCACAACTTCTCCGAACACGGCATTAATGATTGACTCGGCTTCGTCTAAAACAGCCGCTGCAGTTCCATCGTCCAAACTTGCCGGAGCTACGGGAGTTGCCGGAGGAACGAGTGATCCGTGAGCCCAGGCAACGTCTGCCATTCGCGGCTCAAACTTTTCACAATTTTCTGGGCAACGCCATGGTGCATCTGGTGCTAGGTCGAGGTTGCACTTTCGAACCGTGTCACCGCTTGCATAGGTGCGGCTTTCAAAATTCTTGCACTCCGACCTCATGGACATAACTTCAGTATCTCGGTGAAAAGCTGGTGTTACTCAGCCAACCGAACCTTCCATTTGCAACTCAATGAGGCGACTCCACTCAACGGCATATTCCATAGGCAATGTGCGAGTTACAGGCTCGATAAAGCCGTTCACCACCATGCCCATTGCCTGTTCCTGAGTAAGACCACGGCTCATCAAATAGAACAACTGCTCGTCTGCAATTTTGGACACGGTTGCTTCGTGACCAATTTGTGCATCGCGCTCGCCCACTTCCATGTACGGGAAGGTGCGGCTTTC
>JBAXBR010000121.1:0-2301 GCA_037141855.1 Actinomycetota bacterium
ACATCATCAAATTCAAAGGGTGAAATGTCGCTGCGTTCCAATTTGGCCCACGCGTTGTCGTCGGGGTTCACCGAATTCACCGAGCGAATGAAGTTGGCAGGTAACCCTTGAGCGGCCTCGTAATGGTTGAATGCCTCAAATGGGCTCGACAAAATGACCCCACCAAAATCGAAAAATACTGCCCTAAGCACGCATTGAGCGTACGGGGTAAGGCATCACCAAGCGGGGGTCCAACTGCTGGTTGACTGAACCCGTGCCAAAAACAGGACCCAAGCATGTGGTGGTGGATGGGTCGAATGTTGCGACCGAAGGCCGAACCTCGCCCAGCTTGAAGCAGTTGAACGAGGCCGTGCTGTCGTTTATGAAGGAGTTTCCGAGCACCAAAATAACGGTGGTGGTGGATGCCACGTTTGGTCATCGCATCGACAAGCGCGAAACCTCCGAATTCAATAGCGCCATTAACAACAACGAACTGGTTGCGCCGCCTGCTGGGGCAGTGGGACGCGGCGACGGATTCGTACTGACCATCGCCGAAAAAATTGGCGCAAGCATTTTGTCGAACGACAGCTATCAAGAATTTCACGAGCAGTACCCGTGGTTGTTCAACGCTGGTCGGTTGATCGGTGGCAAGCCCGTGCCAAACGTTGGCTGGGTGTTTATCGAGCGCTTGCCTGTGCGTCCGTCGGCAGCCAAGTCGGTGAAGAAAGCAAGTCGCGAAGCAAACAGGCCAATGCCAGTTCCAAAAGCTCCGCCGCCTGCATCGAAACTTCCTGCACCGAAGCCGCAAGCGCCTGCAGCAAAACCACAAGCTGCAAAAACTCCTGCGCCAAAACTTTCTGCAAAACCAAAAGCCGCAACTATCAACGAACTCACACCGTTTCTTGAATTCGTCGAGAAGTATCCGGTGGGCAGCAAAGTAAAAGGTGTTGTCGATCAATACTCCGCACATGGCGTGTACGTAAAAATTGGCGACGTTCGCGGTTACTTGCCGCTTCGCCTCATGGCCACACCTGCACCGCGTAGTGCGCGCGAGCACGTGAAAATTGGTCAACAGGTAAACCTGTCGGTTGACAGTTTTGTGGCATCGCGCCGCAGTATTGACGTAGCCATTGTGGGCACGGTCACACCAATGAAGAAGGCCCCAGCGCCTGCCGCAACGCCTACGAAAGCCAAGAAGAAAAAGAAGCGCCCACAGCAACAACCTGTGCGTCAAAGCGCGCCAACTCGTAAGGCAGCCGCCAAGAAGAAGTAGTTTGTTCACGTGCTTATCGCTACGTGGAACGTGAATTCATTAAAGGCCCGCTTGCCAAGAGTGCAAGGTTGGATAGAAGAAAATCAACCCGATGTGTTGTGCATTCAAGAAACCAAAATGACTGAGGCCGCGTTTCCCGCACTCACATTTCAAGAAATGGGATACGAAACCGCTCACCTCGGTCAAGGTCAGTGGAATGGTGTTGCAATTTTGTCGAAGGTGGGTTTAACCGATGTGGTTGCCAACTTTGCAACAGGTGAGCCCGATGCAGAAGCGCGCATTATTAGTGCAACATGCAACGGCGTAAAAGTGGTGTGCGTGTATGTGCCAAACGGTCGCGAACTTGAACACGAGCACTACCAATACAAACTGCGTTGGATGAAGCAGTTGCGCGATCACGTAGACACCATTGCTAAACCAACCGAAGACGTGGTGGTTACAGGAGATTTCAACATTGCCCCAACCGATATCGACGTGTGGGACCCAGCTGTTTTCATTGGTGCTACTCACACCAGCGAGCCCGAGCGCAAAGTGCTCAGCGACCTGTGCGCGTGGGGCCTCACCGACATTTTTCGCGAACAACACCCAGAACCAAAGTTGTATTCATGGTGGGACTATCGCGATGGCAGTTTCCATAAAGCTCACGGCATGCGTATTGACTACTTATTGGTCACCAAATCGCTCGCTGCCAAAACCACCGAAACGGCAATTGATCGCAATGCGCGCAAGGGCGAAAAACCAAGCGATCACGCACCAGTCACCATGATCGTTTCATGAGCGAGCCAACACAACCAGCAAACAATTTCGCGGGCTTTCATGTGCGCCAAGTGCCCATGACTCCTGAAGAAGAAGCGAAGGCCAAAGTTGCCGAGACTATGCGCAACAACATTCGCGAGTTCGCAACGGGCAACGATGTCAACTTTTTAGATCGCAGTCCAATCATTGGTGCAATCAACCCGTTGTCGGCACCAATGCATATCGATACGCACATCAATAGCGAAGGCGTCAACATGGTGACAGGCACCGTTACGTTTGGCCCGCAATACGAA
>JBAXBR010000122.1:0-2292 GCA_037141855.1 Actinomycetota bacterium
ACGTAATAGCTCAAGATTATTTAGTACCAAGCATCAATGTCAATTAACTTTCGCAAGGCACTGTCCGAGTTTATTGATTATTCGTAGCGAAGGGCCTCGACCGGATCCATATTTGCAGCGCGACGTGCAGGCAAGCTCCCTGCCAGCATTCCGATCAATGTTGTAATCAACAAAACGAGTAATGCAACCTGTGGAGAAATACTCACAATATTTCGATTTGCAATACTGGAATCTGCAAGTTGTTTATTAAGGATTTGATTCAGTCCGAACGCAAAACCAAATGAAATAACAACTCCGTAAAAGCCACCAACAAAACCAAGCAATGCTGCTTCAACTCGGAACAATCGGCGGATAGTTTTTTTCGTTGCACCTACTGCACGCATAATTCCTATTTCTCGCGTGCGCTCAAGTGTCGCCATCACCATCGTGTTAATCACACCAACAGCAGCAACGAGTAATGCGATTCCGCCTATTCCTCCGAGGATGGCTCCGATAATCGTGAATGCAGTTGCCTGATTATCAATTTCTTCTTTGCCTGCCGCAACGCCATAGCCCAGTTGCTTAATTTCACCCATGACTGCATCCACATTTTTTTTGTCATTGACATCCACCCAAATTGAACCAAAGCCATACTTCGCAATCTGGCTCTCAACGCGTGTTTCAGTATTTCCATTCGGCCCTTTTTGCGACCATGTCAGCGTCTGCATTGACACAGCCCAGTCAAGATCCATGCTGAGGAGGTTTTGGCCATCGGAAGATGTCACACCAACAATTTTTCCAATCTCATCACCCTTTTTTGCTTCGGGTGGACCCCAATCGGTTCGATATTTAAGTGAAATCTCTTTGCCTATAAGCGTCTCTTCTTTGCCTTTGTAGCCAAGCTCGCTAGCAAGATTTGAACTGATTAGAAATCCGGAACCGTTGGTGTTCGCCGAAAGTTCGTCGCCAACCAACATGTGGTGAATGACCGTTCCATTTGGTGAATAACCCTCAAGCGCAACATTCTTCATCGTGATTTGAAAACCGTCGATGGTAAGACTTTCAAAAAATCCACCATCGTTTGTATGCAGTGTCGCCGAATTAACGTTTCCCAGTTTTTCAATTACTGCGAGTGAATCAGTGTCAATTCTTTTCCCAGATCCATCAGCCCGATTCCACTGCGATGACCCATAGCCCAATCCAGGCAGGCCCGTGACGATAACGCTCCTGTCCATCCCGATTTGCTCTGCAGAAGAAACCAGAAACCCTTTAGTGCTGGTTACAAGTGACAACATCACCGTGACGCTTACTGCTCCAATCACAATTGCAAAAATAGTAAGTGACGTACGAAGTTTTTGCCGACTCAAGTTTCGCCAAGCGGTTCGAAATTGATCTAGAAAATTCATTGCGCTCCCGCTCTTTCGCTGATCTTGCCATCTTTAATTTCAATAATTCGCTTCGCCTGAGCTGCAACATTTGTGTCGTGAGTGATAATGATCAACGTGATGCCATCTGCATTTAGACGCTTAAGTTCGTTAATGACATCTGCTCCACGAGATGAATCAAGATTTCCTGTTGGCTCATCTGCGATGATCAACTGAGGGTCGTTAACTAGTGCGCGCGCTATAGCCACACGCTGTCGCTGACCACCAGAAAGTTGTGTCGGCTTATGCTTTGCGCGATCGGATAGACCCATTCGCTCTAGTGCCTTCATACCTCGCTCGCGACGCTCGCTTCTTTTACCGACACCAGCAACCGTCAGTGGCGAGATCACATTTTCGAGAGCAGTTTCATGTGACTGCAAATTAAATGATTGAAACACATAGCCGATTTGTTTATTTCGATAATCGCTCAATGCTTTATCTTTTGCTTTAGCGAGATCTATTCCATCAACAACAACACTTCCCTCATCTGGTTGATCGAGACCACCAACAACATTTGCAAGCGTTGATTTACCGGAACCTGACGGTCCACAAATTGCGATGAAATCACCTTTCTCAATACTTAATGTCACTCCATCGAGGGCTTTCACTTCTTCGCCACCGACCGTATAGGTCTTTTTCAATCCAGAACATTGGATAAATGCCATCACCACTTCTTTCGCAAATGACCAAACACAGAAGCGTGTGGGGCTCGTCTAACACTAAGCGTTTCTAACAGCAGTTTTCAGTTGTTGATCCAACTAAATAAAACTGGCAGCAACCTTTCGGAGCTGGGCCAAAGTAATGCCACCTACGCCTTGAACCTGAATCTCTGTTGCCCTCATTCCAGGCTTGGCATTCAGAGTGAACAGCAAATACCCACCCACTCGAG
>JBAXBR010000123.1:0-2256 GCA_037141855.1 Actinomycetota bacterium
CGTTTCAAGGATGACCGAAGGATCTGGTTCAAATTCGTAGTCGCTGCTCGCAACCAACTTGCCATCGCTACCTGCAGCAATATCTTGCTCAAGCGGAACGAGAGGGCGTCGAACGACTTCCTGAGTTCCGGCAGAAACGAAGCGCGTGTACACCAACTCGACGCGATCGATGACTCCCCGTACGTATAAGTCAACGACGTATTCACCGATTGACTTTGCATCTGCATAACCAGGGGCATCAGAAAAGCCAGCAAAACCAGTACCGATTTTGTATCCACGGAAACGGAAGTAACCCTCGGCCTTGCGACCAACTGGAACAACCAAGTAGTCCTTGCCGGCAAGAACGTCGGCCTTTACTTCGCCTTCTGTTGCGCGCAGGACGCCCGAGTTGTAACCACCACACAAACCGCGGTCAGCAGTAATGGCCACATAACACGTGGTCTTAATTTGCTCGCGAGTCTTCAGGAATGGTGATTCACTTCCGGCACCGCTTGCAGCCAAGTCTTTGACCACTTCGGTAATGCGATCGGAATATGGAACAGCGGCAATTACACGTTGCTGGGCTTTGACGATGCGCGAAGCAGCGATCAACTCCATTGCACGTGTAATTTTCTTCGTCGCCTGCACGGAACGAATTCGTCCGCGCAGAATACGCTCTTGACCGCCAGCCATCTAGTTACTCCGTTGCGAGTGTCTTGGCGCTTGCAGCGTCACCAACTTCGCCAGCAGTTGTGGCGGTTGGATCAGCGCTTGCCGATGCGGATGAAGTGACGAATGAAGCCTTGAATGACTTCACGATGTCGGCGAGATCCTTCGGCACGTCGGCCTTAGGGTCTTGACGAATTCCTGCCAACACTGATGAGTGGCGGGTGCGCATGTGATCGAGAAGTTCATTCTCGAAACGACGTACGTCGCCAACTGCAATGTCGTCCAAGTAACCCTTGGTACCAGTGAAAATTGAAACAACTTGTTCTTCAACTGGCATTGGGCTGTTGAGTGGTTGCTTCAGCAATTCCACCAAACGGTAACCGCGCTCGAGCTGTGCCTTCGAAATGGCGTCGAGCTCTGAACCGAATGTGGCGAATGCTTCAAGTTCACGGAACTGAGCAAGGTCGAGCTTCAGTGTTCCTGAAACGCTCTTCATTGCTTTGATCTGTGCAGCACCACCTACGCGCGATACCGAGATACCTACGTCTACTGCTGGACGAACACCCGACTTAAAGAGGTTGTCCTGCAAGTACACCTGGCCATCGGTAATCGAAATCACGTTGGTTGGAATGTATGCCGATACGTCGCCAGCTTTGGTTTCAATTACTGGCAATGCAGTAAGTGAACCCGCGCCGTTTGCGTCGCTCAACTTTGCAGCGCGCTCAAGCAAGCGGCTGTGTAGGTAGAACACGTCTCCTGGGTACGCCTCGCGGCCTGGTGGACGACGAAGGAGCAACGACATCTGACGGTAGGCCTCGGCCTGCTTCGACAAGTCGTCGTACACAACAAGTGCGTGCTCGCCGTTTTCCATCCAGTGCTGACCCATTGCACAACCTGCATATGGTGCCAAGTACTTAAACGGTGCTGGGTCAGATGCTGGTGCAGCAACAACCACGGTGTATTCAAGTGCTCCGTATTGGCGAAGAACTTCAACAGTTTGTGCAACGGTTGAACCCTTTTGACCAATTGCTACGTAAATGCACTTCACACCAAGTCCACGCTGGTTAATGATGGTGTCAATTGCGATGGTGGTCTTGCCGGTCTTACGGTCACCAATGATGAGTTCGCGTTGTCCGCGACCAATTGGAGTCATCGCGTCGATCGACTTGATTCCTGTCTGCAACGGCTCGTGCACAGGCTTGCGACCCATGATTCCTGGTGCCTGAATTTCTACACGGCGTGAAATCGATCCGACAATGTCACCCTTGCCGTCAATTGGCGTGCCGAGTGCGTTCACCACGCGACCCAACATTGCGTCGCCAACTGGTAACGACAAAATGTTGCCGGTTGACTTCACTGGTTGACCTTCTTCAATGTGGTCGGCATCGCCAAGAATTACGGCGCCGATGGAGTCTTCATCGAGGTTCAATGCGAGACCAACGATTCCGCCTTCAAACTCGAGCAATTCGTTTACAGCGCAGTCTGGCAATCCGCTTACGCGTGCAATACCGTCGCCTACTTCAGTCACGCGACCAACGGTGCGTGCTTCAGTTGACGACTGGAAGCCATCGAGACTCTTATTAATCGCTGCCGCAATGTCACTTGCGG
>JBAXBR010000124.1:0-2248 GCA_037141855.1 Actinomycetota bacterium
GACACGCAGCGAGTTGGCGAAACACACGTACTCATTTCCCGAAGTGCAAAAGTTCACGATGGTGTACGCGATGCAGGAAGCGACGTGCGCGCGGGTGAAACAGTGTTTGTTCCTGGCACAGTGTTGAATGCTGCCGGAGTGGGAGTGCTTGCCAGCGTGAATGCTCGAACCGTGCGCGCATTTCCTCGCGCCAGAGTTGCATTGTTGTCAACGGGTGACGAATTAGTTGTTGACGGCTCACCATTGCGCATTGGGCAAATTCGCGAAAGCAACCTGACCATGCTGGATTCAATGATTGCTGCAACGGGTTGCGAAGTGATCAACCTTGGAGTGGTGCGTGATGACGAGGCAGAACTTGAACGAGTGTTTCGTGATGTCGTAGAGCGTTGCGATGCCATTGTGACAAGCGGTGGAGTAAGCATGGGCGACTTCGATGTGGTGAAGGCTGTGTTGTCAAAGATTGCCACCATGCAATGGATGCAGATGGCGATTAAACCAGCAAAGCCATTTGCTTTTGGTCAACTGCAATCCAGTGATGGTCGGACAATTCCTATTTTTGGTTTGCCAGGTAACCCCGTGAGCTCGCTTATTAGTTACGAATTGCTCGCGCGACCTGCGCTGCGCAAAATGATGGGCCACACCGAGCACTTGATGCGTCCCGCTATTCACGCGGTGCTTGACTCACCGTTAAAGCGCAAACACGACGGCAAGATTCACTTCATGCGCGTGTTCGGAGAGTTTGCCGAAGATGGTCGCTTGCACGTGCGCGATTCTGGTCCGCAGGGAAGCCACCAATTAGCCAGTACGGCAATGGCAAATGGGCTTGCGCAAGTGCCAGATGGCAATGGCCTGCAGGCTGGCGAGCACGTGGCTGTGTACCTGCTGGGCTGACGGTATATCGGGTGCGAACCCTAGGCTGAGCCCGTGGAACTGATTGACCCGTTTGGCCGAACCGTGCGCGATTTGCGCATTTCGATCACCGATCGCTGCAATTTCCGCTGCACCTACTGCATGCCTGCAGAAGGAATGAAATGGCTGCCCCGTGAAGAGGTGCTGACGTACGAAGAACTGCATCGCGTAGCCAGCATTTGTGTCTCGCACTTCGATGTTGACGGCATTCGCCTTACCGGTGGAGAGCCAACAATGCGAGCGCACTTTCCGGTGCTGATTAACAAACTTGCTGCGTTACAGGTTCCAAATACTGCAAATTCTCCGCGTGCAGGAAAACCAATTGACCTGGCGGTGACGACAAACGGCGCAACGCTTCGTTTGATTGCTCAGGAACTACATGATTCTGGTTTGCGTCGCATCAACATCAGCCTTGACACGTTGAAGAAGCAGCGCTTCTTTGAAATGACACGCCGCGATGAACTTGAGCACGTCCTCGATGGAATCAATGCCGCAATTGCCACGGGCTTCTCACCAGTGAAAATCAATGTTGTGGTGCAACGCGGAATAAACGACGACGAAATTGTTGACCTTGCAACATTTGGTCGCAATAAGGGAGTTGAAGTTCGTTTCATTGAGTACATGCCACTCGATGCCGATGGCACATGGCAGAACAGCCAAGTGGTGGGTCAAGACGAAATCGTTGAAACCATCGCCAAGGTGTATCCACTCGAAATTGTTCCGGCTCGCGGAGCTGCACCGGCAGACCGTTGGCGTTACTTGGACGGTGTAGGAACAGTTGGAGTTATTCCTTCGGTGACAAAACCATTCTGTGGTGATTGCGATCGAGTGCGACTTACTGCCGACGGCCAGTTCCGTACGTGCTTGTTTTCGACTACCGAGTTTGATTTGCGAAAGTTGTTGCGCACTGGTGCAAGCGATGACGACATCGCTGCAGAAATTAAGCGCGCAGTTGGTACGAAGTGGGCAGGACACAACATTGGAAATGTCACCTTTGTTCGCCCGCGACGCTCCATGAGTCAGATCGGCGGATGAACATGGGCAACACTCCAGAATTCACGCACCTCGATGAGTCGGGTAATGCACACATGGTGGATGTGACGGCGAAGAGTGCAACCGCACGTCGTGCCGTTGCACGATGCACCGTAAACATGAAGCCAGAAACTGCTGCTGCAATTTCCAGCAAGGACATTCTCAAGGGCGATGTGATTGCCGCAGCGCGCATTGCAGGCATCATGGCTGCCAAGCGCACGAGCGACATGATTCCGTTGTGTCACCCGCTGCAAATTGGCGCAGTGCGCATCGATTTTGAAGTGGGCGACACCTTCGTGGCCATCGA
>JBAXBR010000125.1:0-2221 GCA_037141855.1 Actinomycetota bacterium
CGAATCTTGTCGCCAACGTTGGCGCGAATGATCGGCCCAGGAATCACTCCGTTATACGACCAGCCGTCAACAAACTTGCCCGGTTCCACTTCCCAAGGAATGATTTTGGCAGTAAGGCTGAACACCTTGTAGCCGTCATCCGACATGGTGTACGCAAGTTCAGTGTTGCCTATACCCGAAGTTTTTGCTGGGAACTTCATGGCAACATTTTCCATCATCTTGTCCATTTGCTGCCACGAAACAGTTGACGACATTGGGTTGCCTGTTGAAGCCATCGCCATTGCGCTACCCGACTCGACGACACTCAATTTTCCGGTCATACCGGCTGCACTGTGACCAACCACCTCACACAAGTAACTGACATCTCCAACTACAAGTCCAGAAACCTTAAGCACCTCGCTCGTCCCCGGCTTGAGCGTTGCAGTCTTTGCCTTTAGTGAGGGAATCGAAAAATTGTGATCAACTGTTCCGTTGTTCGTGACCTTGAAAGTCACATCTCCGGCCGGAACGACACTCGGATTGAATGTGATCGTAAATTCACTGAGAGATACTTCGATTACCGATTTTCCAGACGCACCAGATGCACTTGTGGAGCTGCTTCCCATAGCTACTACAGCAACTACACCTAAAACCAGAGCTGAAACCGCCACCGCAATCATCATCATGGCAAGCATTGATTTCGCAAATATTGAATCACTTACTTTGTTGCTATCGGCCGATTCCGTAGACATGCTTACCTCCATTGGTACACCAAAACGGTATGCAATTGGCACTGAACACGGGCTGTTACATCAGTTTGATGAAATTCAAATAACTCAATAGTCAAGGCATCTAATTCGTGTTGTGACAAAAGGCGAACGAGCCAAAACGGTTCGCATTCAAAATACTTAGCGATGCCTAACGAGTTGTAGGCATACCTAACTAATCAATCAGGCAACAAAAATCGTATGATCCCTTTGGTTATTGATCTGCACTAGCGCTCTGCCAACAATTACAGCGTCAAGAACTTCCAAGCGAAACTCTTGATCCTCCCACCCAAAATCCTGAGATTTGCCTATAGCAATGATTGCTATAGGCATGTCCACAACACTCTGGCTTAAATGAATTTCCTCGACCCCGTCGCGCACCATCAAATTAAGCGCCTTCATTGGGCCGTCAATCAGTGTTGCGAACACCACATCGTCTCCACGGAACTTGGTAATTGATCCTGGTTCGCATCGATGATCTACTCCGTTGATATTCAGCACCACCCCGTTGCCATCGGCAACACAAAATTCGCGATTCACTCCAGGGAAAACCGAAAACTGAACATTTTGCGTGATGTCGGCGGTAGAAAGTCGCCACGTCCACTCATCGGGAAGCCATCCATCACACGTAATTTCGTACTGCACACCCAATCCGTTTTTCCACGGTTGCGGCGTGCGATCAACTGCGCGCTGAATTTCTACGGACAATATTTATTGCCCTTTGCACGAAATATTTGTGCACTGTCTAACTGCGCCTGAGTAACACCAGTTGCAGTGGTGAGGTCGAGTCCACAAATTACTGTGCTCGTGAAGTTTGCATTGGTGAAATTAGTGCCTGCAACAATTGCCCCAGTGAGGTTTGCGGAGCCAAGATTGGCACCCGTGAAATCGGCATTAGAAAGGTCGGCACGGATAAACGTGGTCTGCTTCAAACTTGTGCGAACAAATTTGGCACCCTGCAAATTGGCCACACTGAAATCGGTGAATTCAAGCTTCAACAGCGAATAGTCGGCACCTACTAAATACGAGAATTGGCACTTCAATACGGTGACGCATTTAATGTCCACTTCAGGCGCAGTCGTGGTGGTTTCGGGCACCGTTACTGGGGCGATTTGAGGCGTGGTATCCACTACTTCTGCGGTAGTTGTTTCGACCACCGAGTCAACCGAAGTCGAACCCACAGGCACCGAGTTCGAACTACTTGGGGTGTCATTCAGCGAACAGCCAGCCAATACCCCTGCAATTGCGGAGATTCCAATAAAAGTGCGCATGAATTTCACAACTCCACAGTAGGTGCTGCGTTGCTACGGTTGAGGGAGCATGACTACTTCAACTATTTGGGGCACACCAGACATGGTGTCGCCACTTTCACGAGTCCTTGTTCGCACACCAACCACAGTTGGAAAATTCGTAGAAGAGGGTTTCTGGCGCATGCCCGACACCACCGAACTACTGAAAGAACACGAGCAATTCAC
>JBAXBR010000126.1:0-2080 GCA_037141855.1 Actinomycetota bacterium
GGGCCAACGATGCCGAGTGGAACCGCAGGGTCAAGAACAATGAAGTCGGCGCCAATTTCTTCGGCCATCTCATTAATGCGGTGAATCATCCACGGGTGCGGCAGTAGCACCGGTTCCTTCGTTCGCCGAATGAGGTATGGCTGCTGTGCGTCGAAGGCTGCTGCGTCTTTATGTGGCGAAGTGAGAACCGCAAACGAATCAGGCGGAAGACGGCGCCACCACTCCCACAACAGGTTTTGAATTCCACCGACTTTTGGTGGGAAATCGTTAGTGACAAGAAGATGCTTCATGAATGGTGCTCGGACCAATACTTACAGATGAGCTATCCAACGCGCACTTCAGGCAGGTTGCGCAATTCTTCAACCACATCCTGGTCTTCATCTGTCACTGGAATGAATTGATGCAAACCAAGTCGTGCCGCACTCCAGATTGCATGTGCTCGAAGCATTGGCTCTGCATGTGCACAGAAAGTTTTGATTGCATCGCGCACTGCCTCATCATTGGCATTGCCGATGTTGCCGAGCACGATGAGTAAATTGCGTCGCACCCACATGGGGTTACGGTCTGCGATGTACCACTGACCCACCGATTCGAGAAGCTGTGCGTCGTCCATTTCGAGCATCTGCAAGATCGGTATCCATGCCCGAACAACTTTTGGCTTCGTCGTAATGCCAAGACGAATAGTTGGCGGGCATACGTCTTGGCACGAGTCACACCCATACACACGGTCGGCAAGCGCTACCCGGTAATCGCGATTGAACACTCCTGGCTTTTGCACCAGCCACGCCAAACACTTTGCGGCATCGATGACTCCCGGTTCGACAATGGCATTCGTTGGGCATGAATCCAAACATCGCTTGCACGCGCCACACCCATCATCTACTGGTCGCTCGTTCACCACAAGCGGTGCGTCGGTGATCACACTGCCCAATACGAAGAAACTTCCTGCTCCATTGATGAGCAGGTTTGCGTTCTTGCCGTACCACCCCAACCCAGCTAAATATGCAGACTCGCGATCAACCAGCGCATTGTGATCGACGAACACATGCGCGTTCCAACCATCGGCCTGCAATGCAGTACTCACCACACCAAGACCAGCTCGAAGCGACTCGTAATAATTTGCCCATGCATATCGCGCGATACGCGCGCTCAGTTGGTGCGGTGCAGGAGGCGCGTCAGATGCATACGAACATGCGCCAACAATCATGGACTGTGCATTTGGCACCGATACTTGCGGTTTCGTCGAACGATCGGGATTGCGATACGTGAACTGCATGGTGTCGTGTAAACCAACTGCTTTACGTGCATGCAGTGTTTCGCGAGCGCGTTGCATGGTGGTTGCGGGTGCAACGCCCAAACGATCGATGCCGTTGGCGGCACCAAGAGCAAGCAACTGCTCGGTGTACGCAGCCGCTTCTTCGCGACTAAATGGTTGCTGGTTAACTAACGGCACGATGCCGAAGCGTAGGCACCATTCCGGCATTTGCAAGCAATCGAACTGCGCGTTGCTCTTCGAGGTTGAAAACTACGGCAGATTCCTGGGAATCTCCGCACATAAACGTGACGAGGCAGTCGCTGCATGCATCGGTTTCGCGCATGACGCACGACTCGCAATTGATAACAAGGACTGGCTGATTATTGGCATTCATGATTGCTCCTGTAGTTACTGTCAGTGGGCTTTGGTTTCGGTTATTGAGTTCATGTGTGCGCCAATTGCGTACAGATGAAGTCTGCCCACCGGGTGTTACGGAGTTAAATGAATACTGCCCCATCGTGATCGATGTTCAAGATGTGCGATGCACCAGACTTCGGCAATTGGCCTGCAATGCGAGCGGCATCGGCCTTCGCACAGAGCACGCCAACCGTTGGGCCAGAGCCCGAAAGCCATGTACACCAAGCGTCGGTAGCAAGCGCTGCCTTAAACGCCTCGTGCGAGTTCGGCGAGGCCGCAAAGCGAACGTCTTGATGCATGAGGTCTTTTGTTGCCTCACGCAATACCGCAATATCGCCTGCTGCAAAAGCGGCCATGAGCAAAGCTGTGTGGCCAATGTTGAACACCACGTCAGGCAACGGAATAGAG
>JBAXBR010000127.1:0-2038 GCA_037141855.1 Actinomycetota bacterium
CCTGAGTGGTTAGCGCAACAGCGCAAATAGCCAGTAGTCACAGCTTTCTGAGGTGAACTTCGGTTACGCGGTGATCCGCACCTTTTTGCATGACGAACGATGCACGTGAACGAGTTGGCGCAATATTTTCACGCAAGTTCTTGCCGTTAATTTCTTTCCAAATTCCGCGCGCCATTGCCTCAGCTTCATCATCACTGAGTGCAGCAAAATTATTGAAGAAGCTCTCTGGGTTTTGAAACACGGTTTGGCGAAGTGCGAAGAAACGTTCTACATACCAATTCTCAACATCGTGTTCGTTGGCATCGATATAAATAGAAAAGTCAAAGTAATCACTCACGAACTCTGCTGAGTCGGAACCGACTTGCAACACGTTCAATCCTTCAACAATCAAAATGTCAGGCCGATGAATGATCACGCTTTCGCCTTGGACAATGTCGTACACCACGTGGCTGTACACAGGCGCTGCAACTTCGCTCGAGCCAGCCTTTACTTCACGCAAAAACTGCACTAATCGCTTGGTGTCATAACTTTCAGGAAAACCTTTGCGGTTCATGATTCCGCGCTCGTTCAACACGGCATTCGGGTGAAGGAATCCGTCCGTGGTGATCAGCTCTACGCGTGGGTGCTCTGGCCAACGGGTAAGCAGGGCCTGCAAAATACGGGCTGAAGTGCTTTTCCCTACCGCAACGCTTCCCGCAATGCCAATGACGTACGGCATCTTTGGCGCAATGGCGCCCAAGAATGTTGCCGACACGCGATGCAGATTTTGAGTTGCACTCACATACAAGTTCAAGAGGCGAGTGAGAGGCAAATAGACAGCAACTACTTCTTCGAGGTCAATGCGGTCGTTGATTCCGCGAAGCGCTTCAAGGTCGCGTTCGTGCAGTGTGAGTGGTGTCTGGGCACGAAGTTCGGCCCAATCGTGGCGATCAAATCGCAAGTACCGGTCTACGTCAATGGCGTCAATCATGAGCGATTTACCTCGAGACTATTAACGATTCCAAGGGGCAAACGGGGAAGCGGCGCCATTGCCACCGGTCAAGACATCTACACCAGTGTCGGTTACCAACACGGTGTGTTCGAATTGCGCAGTTCGCTTGCCGTCTGCGGTAACTGCAGTCCAGTCGTCTTTCCACATGCGGTGCTGATAGGTGCCGAGTGAAATCATTGGCTCAATCGTAAATGTCATACCTGGTCGCATGATGGTGTTGTTGCTCTTGTCGTAATAGTGCAACACCTGAATATCGGTATGAAATTGTTCGCCAATTCCGTGACCGATAAAGGCTCGAATCACACCCATTTGGTCTTGTTTTGCACGCGTTTCAATGGCTTTGCCAATGTCGCTCAGTGGGCGACCTGGCACCACTGCTTCAATTCCGCGCCAAATGCATTCTTCAGTAATGGCAATGAGGTCACGATTCTCTTTATCAATTTCGCCAACTGCAAATGTTGCATTGGTGTCGCCGTGCACGCCATTCATGTATGTAGTGACGTCGAGATTAATGATGTCGCCATCCTGCAACACTCGCGAGTCGGGAATGCCATGGCAAATCACTTCGTTCACTGAAGTGCACACACTTTTTGGGTAACCCGAGTAATTCAACGGACTCGGGTATGCGCCACGCTCAATGCATAAGTTGTGCACGTACACATCAATTTCGTCTGTGGTAATTCCTGGTCGAACAAATTCGCCGGCAAGACGGAGCACTTCGGCAGCAGCAGAACAAGCAATACGCATGCGCTCGATAATTTCAGGGGACTTCACTGCAGATTCTTGCCAACGCGTTACCTTGCCGGTCTCTGCGTACGGCGGCTTCACAATGTTTTCTGGAACGGTTCGCATTGGACTGATGGTGCCTGGCTCTATGCGGCCTTCTGTTGTTTTATGGCAACGCTTGTACTTGCGCCCACTGCCACACCAGCACGCATCGTTGGCCGCAGGCAGGACTGCAGGTGGTTGAGCGGCGGATGGGTTATTCACTCTCCCAAGGCTACGGGCTAACTATTTGGTCAGCAGGCGTTAGCCTGCGGCCATGAC
>JBAXBR010000128.1:0-2013 GCA_037141855.1 Actinomycetota bacterium
CTTCACCCATTAAACGAACTGGAGTGCCTTCAACAACAAGTGAACCGAACGCCAATGCTTCGGCAGTTGCCCAGTCCACATCTTGTTGCGATACATATTGACTTGCGCGCTGTTCAAACTGCTTGAACAGTTTTGGATGAGGTGCAAAACCTTCCGGATATTCGGTGAGGTGATTGAAAATGCCATCCAAGATTGCACGATCAACACCGGTTGGCGTATGCGGAACAACACCAAGTGGTTTTGGCGGTGGTGGAACCTTGATTGGTTCCGGTGCCGATGCACGTGTGTTGTCGAGAGCACCCTGCAACTTGCCCTGGTAATCGGACAACGCTTGATCGGCCTCTTCCACAGTGATGTCGCCGCGCTTAACCAACGTCTCCATATACAACTTGCGAACACTGCGGCGCTCGGCAATTGCCTTGTACATCAGCGGCTGTGTGTAGCTCGGATCGTCACCTTCGTTGTGTCCGTGACGGCGGTAGCAAATCATGTCGATCACCACGTCTTTGTGGAACTTCTGGCGATAGTCAAATGCCAAACGCGCGACACGCACGCATGCTTCTGGGTCGTCACCGTTCACGTGGAAAATTGGCGCTTGCACTGTTTTGGCAACATCGCTCGAATACTGCGACGAACGCGCGTATTCAGGTGCGGTGGTGAAACCAATTTGGTTGTTGATGATGAGGTGAATAGTTCCACCCACGCGGTAACCGCTGGTGTCACTCATGGCCAAACATTCGGCAACAACACCCTGACCTGCAAACGCAGCGTCACCGTGAATGAGCAATGGCAACACGCTGTATGAAAGTGGCGGATCAATTTCGTCCTGCATTGCACGAACGGTGCCGAGAACAATTGGGTCAACGGTTTCAAGGTGGCTTGGGTTTGCCGACAACTCAATTGGCAACTGCGCACCATTTGGCGAAACGAAAGTTCCGACTGAACCAAGGTGATACTTCACATCGCCCGAGCCCTGTACCGACGATGGGTCGATATAGCCCTCAAACTCTTGGAAAATTTGGTCGTAGCTCTTACCCATGACATTGCCAAGCACGTTTAAACGACCGCGGTGAGCCATGCCGAGTACCGAACCGTGCATGCCCGAATCGGCAGCGCTGGTGAGGATGGTGTCAAGAATTGGAATTGCCGACTCTGCCCCATCGAGGCCGAAACGCTTTGTTCCTACGTATTTTGTGGCCAAGAAACGCTCGAATGCTTCTGCAGCATTCAAACGCTCAAGTACACGGCGCTTATCGACCGTGAAATTGAAAACTCCATGTCCTTCAACGCGCTCTTGTATCCAGCGCTGTTCATCGGTGGAGTGAATATGCATGTATTCAATGCCGATGGTGCGGCAGTACGCATCGCGCAACACACCAAGCAAATCACCAAGTGTCGACTTACGAACTCCGCCTACGCCACCAGTGAGGAACTGACGATCCAAGTCCCAAATAGTGAGACCATACGTTGCCGGGTCGAGTTCGATCGGCATTTGTGGTTCTTTCCAGCGAAGTGGATCGAGGTCGGCAATGAGGTGACCGCGCACGCGGTGCACGCGAATAAGCGTTGCCACTTGCATTTGCTTGTGCAACATTTCGTCTTCGGAATCGAGCAAGTTGCTGTCTTGGTTCCACTGCACTGCTTCGTATGGAACACCAAGGCTGCGGAATACATCGTGATAAAAGTTGTGCTGACCAAGAAGCAATTCGTGCACATACTTCAAGAACATGCCGCTCTCGGCACCCTGAATAATGCGGTGGTCGTATGTACTGGTGATGGTGACCACCTTCGATACGCCAAGACGTGTTAACGAACGCTCGTCGCTGCCCTGAAATTCTGCTGGGTAATCGATGCTGCCAACACCAACGATTACACCTTGACCAGGCATCAATCGCGGAACCGACTGCACCGTGCCAATAGTGCCCGGGTTGGTGAGGCTGACGTTTGCGCCTTGGAAGTCTTCAACCGTTAATTTGTTCGCACGAACTTTGCGAATAATTTCGTCATAAGCGA
>JBAXBR010000129.1:0-1997 GCA_037141855.1 Actinomycetota bacterium
GGCGCTGGTGGCGAGAACACTTCTTGGCGCAACGGACGGTGATGCACTTTCATCTCGTCGTACACGCCAGCCATGCGGTTAATTGCCGCAGCATGTGGACCAGCGGCATTGATGACGATTGGCGCCTCAAAGCGCTCGCCCGACTTCAGAACTACGCCGCTCACCACATCTCCATCACGAGTGATTTCACTCACCTCTTTGTGGAACAAGAACTCGGCGCCATGTTGCTTTGCAGCATGTGCCAAGTTGTGCGCTGCCAACATTGGATCGTCCATGAATCCACTCAGTGGGTCAAAGAGAGCCGACAATTGGTCGTACGGATCATCTGCAAACGCTGGGTCTTCGATCGATTTTGGTGGATAGAACTTGCCAGTTTCAAATGCCGGCCAACGCTTCTTCACTTCTTCTGGTGACAACACTTCGTACGGAATACCAAATTCTTCCCAAAGTTCGCGCTGACGAAGACCGTCGTAGCCCTCGGTAAGGAACACCAGGTAACCGGTCTGGACGTACTTAGCCATGCCGTCTGGATCTTCAATTCCAACAAACTTGTTCCAGTTGAACCAATGCTGCGCGTTTTCCCACGCCATCAAAATGGTGTTGAAGTTTGAATAGGTAAAACGAATAATTGCCGACGATGCACTGGTGGACCCTGCGCCCGCCGCGCCACCCTTGTCAACAACAACCACTTTGCGGCCATGTCGCGAGAGTTCGAGCGCAATGGATGCGCCCATAACTCCACCACCGATGATGACTACATCAGTTTTGGTTGTGCTCATACTTGTTGCTCCAAAATTGCATTTGCCCACTGCGCAGTATCGGCAGTGCTATTGAACGTGAACGAATGGATTCCCGAAACGTTGAGTTCGTCGGCCTTGACGGCGATGTCATTCAACAATTTCGTTGGGTCATAACCACCTGGTGCAAACATGAGCGTGAGTGAAGCTTTGTTCTTCTTCAAATAACGAAGCGACTGGCCAACACCAGTGCGCACACCGACCGACATCAAACGCGTGCGGTCAACAACTCCCGGAATTCCAAGATTAATTGGCGTAGTGAAACCTGCTGCACGCAAGTCCTTCAACCAGCTCAAAATAAGTGGAGCGTCAAAACACATTTGTGTTGATGCAAGACCCTTCACGCCGTGACTCTTGAGCAATGCTTCCTTCTCAATAACCGCATTGTGTAAATCGCTCTTGCTAATGGTTGCATGACCATCTGGGTACGCGCCGAAACCAATGGTGTCTACACCAGGTTTCGCTTCGAGGAAATCTTTAATGAATGGAAGCGCATATTGGTAATGAGGTGGAACTTCTGCGTCGCCACCGATGATGAACACTTCTTTGATTCCCTTTTCGCGTACCCATGCGGCCAATTTGGCTGCATGCTCTGGGCCTTCAACCAATCGCGCTGCAAAGTGAGGAACCACGTTGTGGCCCTTCTCAAGCAATTGTTCACATAATTGCTGAGTGGTGGCAATGCCCTTTGCTGGTGAACAGGTCACCGAAACAGCCGCACCCTTTGGCAAGTCGGCAATTGCTTGGTCAAGCGACTTCAACGGAACGAGTTCGTAGCGCATGTTGCGCACCAGGCGCTGTGCTGCAGGTGTGGTCTTTCCTCCACGCTTGCCTTTACCGAGAAGTGACGAAATGATGCTCATTAGTGCTCCGTGTGATGTTATTTGTTATGGGGGTTGAGACTCAGCCGAACGTATCGGGCAGCACAGCCTTGCGCTTAGCGATGTATTCCTGCAACTCGGCGTCGATTGCGTCGTCTAATGCGGGCGGTTGATATGAGGCAAGGCGTTCTTTCCACAGCCTGTTTGCGCGCTGCGAAGCGTCCAAACTGCCGTCCTCCACCCACTGCTCAAAGCTGTTGTTGTCGGCAGTGTCTGAGCGATAAAACGCTGTTTCAAAGTTGGCCAACGTGTGCGCAGTACCCAAAAAGTGATTACCAGGCACATTTTCGCGCAATGCACTCATTGCCTGGCCATTTTC
>JBAXBR010000130.1:0-1994 GCA_037141855.1 Actinomycetota bacterium
TCCAAGCTGTCTCGCTGTAAGAGTTCGGCGTTTGCACGCAACGAGGTAAGTGGCGTGCGCAATTCGTGGCTTGCGTCTTGTACCAGTTGTTTTTGCTGGTCGCTGCTCTGTTGCAGCGCAGAAAGCATGGTGTTGAAGCTGGACGCCAGCTGTTCAATTTCGCGGTCGCCGTGAATGTCGAGCGTGGTGGAAAGGTCGCGAGTGAGCGCAATTTCTTCCGCGGCATCGGCGAGTTGTTGAATTGGTCGCGCTGTGCGGCGGGCCACCCACCATCCAGCTATGCCTGCAAGCAAAATTCCAACCGGGCCAAGCCCTAATAGCCAACCCCCCATGCCGTTTTGTGCACGTTCTAAATCGTTGATGTCTTTGGCAATTTGCAATGCTCCACCGCCAACGAGTGGAACTGTGAGCATGCGGTATCTGTCGCCATTTATTGAGATAGTTGAACGCGAAACGCCGCCTTGCGGATTGTTCGCAATTCTCAACACTTCATCGGAAATAGGTAAGTCCACTTGACCAAGCGCAATAACTACGGTGCCGAATGGATCAATAACTTGTGTAACCGTGTCAAACCTGGTTGGCAGTAATGCATCAGTCAGTGGATTGCGCTGCACGGTACCCGATTGGTTGTGATCGGTACCGTCTCCGTCGCCATCTGGGTTTTGACTGCGCTCACGGAGTGATTCGGCGATGGTGACTACTCGTGAGTCAAGACCTTTGTCCACTTGTTGCATGAGTTGATTTGAAAATGTTGAATAAATACCAATCGATGATGCGCCAACGACGACCATCACGATGATGCTGGTGGTCAGCAACAGCCTCGTGCGCATACTCATGATTGCCTCATGACATAACCAACTCCGCGAACGGTATGCAGCAGTCGTTCTTCGCCGCTGTCGTCTAATTTTCGGCGCAAGTACCCGATGTATACATCGAGCGACTTTGAGTTCGTTTCAAAGTTGTAACCCCAAATGTGCTCGTACAAATATTCACGCGATAGCACGATGTCGCGTTGCTCTAACAGAATGTGGAGTAAATCAAATTCGGTTTTTGTAAGCTCGAGCACCGCGTTTCCGCGCTTCACTTCTCGCTTACTGACATCCATCGTTAGGTCGCCAATGGACATGACCGTTGCAGATGTTGGCGATTCGTAGCGGCGTAGTAATGCGCGTACGCGAGCCAATAGTTCGTCTACTGCAAACGGCTTGACCAAGTAATCATCGGCGCCGGCATCTAGGCCGGCAACACGGTCGCCAACTTCGTGTCGTGCGGTCAGTAGCAAAATTGGAGTGCGGTTGCCGACGTGGCGAAGTTCGCGCGTAACAGTAAGGCCGTCAGCAAATGGCATCATCACGTCCATCACCACAGCGTGTGGCTTCAGTGACGTAATAAGTTCGAGTGCAGCCTTGCCATCGTTGGCGGTTTTTACTTGATATCCCTCAAGGTCGAGCACACGCTCCACTGCCTTGCGCACCGATGGGTCGTCTTCAGCGACGACCACCAGGAATTCGGCGTTGGCTGCAGACTTCACAACATTGACGGTATCTCCCCGTAAACCCCAGTATTGGCGGGGTTTGGAAGGTTCTTGCCCAGTTCTTACCTTGTCTTGTTCTAATCCTTACCAAGCAGTCGCAAGATATCTCCACGCAAGGAACCCCCCGAGCGAGAGAGCGAAAGGAAACACACATGAAGAAGCAAACACTCAGAATTGCAGCGAGTGCTGCAACAGTTGGCGTGATGTCAATTGTTGGATTCGGCATGGTTGCACACGCAGAGCCAAACCCGATCAAGGCAGTTGGACAGTCGTTTAATGGCATGTTCCATCGTCATGGCGGACACGGTCCTATGCAAAATTTGGCTTCAGTTGCAACAGCACTCAATATGTCGGAAGCAGATGTGCGAACTCAGCTTGATAGCGGTAAGTCGCTTGCCGACATTGCTGCTGCTCAGAACGTAAGTGTGCAGTCGGTTATCGATGCTGTAGTCGCTGACAT
>JBAXBR010000131.1:0-1981 GCA_037141855.1 Actinomycetota bacterium
TTGTCTGGCAAATGGCGATCGGCAATGTAACGGTCGGCCAAGTTTGCTGCAGCAACCAATGCCTGATCGGTAATGGTCACGCGGTGGTGCTGTTCGTACTTGTCGCGAATGCCCTTCAGAATTTCGATGGTGTGCGCAACTGCTGGTTCTTCAACCTTTACTGGTTGGAAGCGACGCTCGAGTGCAGCATCTTTTTCGAAGTGCTTGCGGAATTCATCGGTTGTTGTTGCACCAATGGTCTGCAATTCACCACGGGCGAGCATTGGCTTCAAAATTGATGCGGCATCAATTGCGCCTTCTGCTGCTCCTGCACCAACAAGTGTGTGAATTTCGTCGATGAACAAAATAATGTCACCACGAGTTTTAATTTCTTTCAACACTTTCTTCAAGCGCTCTTCGAAGTCACCGCGGTAACGGCTACCTGCAACAAGTGCTCCAAGGTCGAGCGTGTACAACTGCTTGCCCGTCAATGTTTCTGGAACGTCGTTGCGCACAATCTTTTGTGCAAGGCCTTCAACGATTGCTGTTTTACCAACGCCTGGCTCGCCAATGAGAATTGGGTTGTTCTTGGTGCGGCGCGAAAGAATTTGCATGACGCGTTCCATCTCGCGCTGACGACCAATTACTGGGTCGAGCTTGTTGTCTTTTGCTAACTGCGTCAGGTTGCGACCGAACTGATCAAGAATTTGGCTGCCACCTTTTTCTTGTGGTTCGTCTTTTGTTCCAGCCGGTGTACCTTCGGCTTTGCCAGAAGGACCCTGATAGCCCGACAACAACTGAATGACTTGTTGGCGAACACGACTGAGGTCGGCGCCAAGCTTGACTAATACTTGTGCCGCTACGCCTTCGCCTTCGCGAATGAGCCCCAACAAAATGTGCTCGGTACCGATGTAGTTATGTCCAAGTTGAAGCGCTTCGCGCAACGACAGCTCAAGAACTTTTTTGGCACGTGGAGTAAACGGAATGTGACCAGATGGCGATGATCCGCCTTGGCCGATGATCTCTTCAACTTGAGCGCGAACCGCTTCAAGTGAAATGTTGAGTGATTCGAGCGCCTTGGCGGCTACGCCTTCGCCTTCATGAATGAGCCCAAGCAAGATGTGCTCGGTGCCGATATAAGAATGATTGAGTAAGCGGGCTTCTTCTTGAGCCAGCACAACGACCCTTCGGGCCCTATCGGTAAACCGTTCAAACACTGGATAGACCGCCTTTTTTCTCGCTGCGAACCTTTGCTGAAGTGTACCTGTGGGGGGTGACGCCTTCCTGTTGTACTTGACACACGCACAAAAAAGTCGGGGGTGTGAGGCGCTGAAAATGAGGGTTTTCTCGCACCTTCGTTCGCCGTTTCACAAGCCACCGTGCCTAGCCTTATTTCTATGGCTGTTGCCTCGCCACTCCTCGAACTGTCGCAAATGGATGCCGACCGCGACCGCGTGGAAGCCGCCATGTTGCATGCAGTGCGCACACGTGACGCCTACCTCACACAAATTGCAAGTCACTTAATTGTTGCAGGTGGAAAACGTTTGCGTCCGGTCATGACCATTGCTGCGGCGAAAGTGGGAAGTTCCGAACCAGTGTCCGACAACGTGATTCTGGGTGGCATTTCATGCGAACTCGTGCACCTTGGGTCGTTGTACCACGATGACGTCATGGATGAAGGCGTCACTCGTCGTGGCGTTGAAACCGTAAATGCCAAGTGGGGCAACCTGCAAGCCATTTTGGCTGGCGACTTTCTGTTGGCGCGTGCTTCCGAAATTGCGGCTGGTTTGGGCAACGACATTGCAGGTCTCTTGGCACGCACCATTAGCCAATTGTGTGAAGGACAAATTGAAGAACTTCGTTTCACCTACAACGTGTCGCGCGCAATTCCTTCGTACTTGTTAAGCATTGAAGGAAAGACGGCTTCGTTGTATTCAACTGCAGCACGCATTGGCGGACTTGTTGCCGGTCACGATGCCGCAGTGGTTGATGCACTCACCAA
>JBAXBR010000132.1:0-1923 GCA_037141855.1 Actinomycetota bacterium
CACTGGGTGAATCATGCCCTTTTGAATAAGGCGGTTGGCTTCCCATGCTTCGCGATAGTTAGCAAAGTGTGAGCCGACAAGTTTCTTCAGACGCATCCAGAAGTAACGGTTGTCGAATTCCATCATGTAACCACTGGTTGCAGCACACGTTGCGACGGTGCCACCCTTCTTTGCTACATACATTGATGCAGCAAAGGTTGAACGACCAGGGTGTTCGAACACAATGTCTGGATCTTCGCCAACAAGTGCGCGAATGTCGCCACCGAAACGCTTCCATTCTTTTTCATCGTGCGTGTGTTCGTCTTTCCAGAACTGATAGTTGCCTGCACGACGGTCGATGATTGCTTCAACACCCATGCCGCGCAGAATTTCTGCTTTGTCGGCCGAACTGACCACACCAATAGGAATTCCGCCGCCGTTGAGTACATATTGCGTTGCATATGCACCAATACCACCAGTTGCACCCCAGATCAACACCACATCACCTTGTTTCATGTGTGCGCCGTTTGGTGAAACAAGCATGCGATAGCTGGTGCTGTTGCACAATGCATTTACTGCTGCTTCTTCCCACGACAAATGCTCGGGCTTTGGCATGAGTTGGTTTGCCTTCACCACGCTCAGGTCGGCAAGACCGCCAAAGTTTGTTTCATAACCCCAAATGCGTTGGTTGCTGCCAAGCATGGAGTCGTTGTGTGACGATGGGTCTTGATCGTCTACGTGATTGCAATGCACCGTAATTCGGTCGCCCGGTTTCCAGTTGCGAACTGCTGAACCAACGCGCAACACCACGCCCGAAGCGTCGCTGCCCATGACGTGATACGGAAGGTCGTGGCGCTTTGCCCATTCGCTTTCGCGAGCAAGGCGGGTAAGTGCACTGAATGTGGAGATCGGTTCGAAAATGCTGCTCCACACCGTGTTGAAGTTGATGCTGCTGGCCATAACGGCAATGAGTGCTTCGTCTGGCGCAATTTCTGGTGTTGCTACTTCTTGAATGTGTGTGCTCTTGCGCGGGTCTTTGTCGGCTGAAGCCACGCCAGCAAACATCTCTTGCTCGTCCTTGCGCACCACGGCTGCGCGGTACGACTCGGGAATCTGGAGGGCCGCAAACGCCTTGGTGTCGGCATTGTTTTCGATGGCTTCGAGGATGCTTTTCATGGGTTAGAGAGTAATGAGTAAATACGCCTACGCTCTAACCATGCCAGGTTCATACATCATCGCCGGAGCCCGTACCCCTATTGGGAAAATGAGTGGAGCACTCGCCTCATTTTCTGCTGCAGACCTTGGCGGGTTCGCCATTGCCGCAGCGTTGCAACGCGCAGGCGTTGCGCCACACGAAGTGGAACACGTGATTATGGGCCAAGTGCTCATGGCGGGTCAGGGCCAAGTGCCTTCACGCCAAGCCGCATCAAAAGCTGGCATACCAATGAGTGTGCCAAGCATCAGCATTAACAAGGTGTGCTTGTCGGGCTTGAATTCCATCTACTTGGCAGACCAAATGATTTCTAGTGGCGAAGCAGACATTGTTATTGCAGGCGGAATGGAAAGCATGACCAATGCTCCGTATCTTGCAATGGGTGCTCGCAGTGGTTTCCGTTTTGGTGATGTGCAACTGTTGGATGCAATTCAGCGCGATGGTTTGTGGTGCGCATTCGATGCCTGCCTCATGGGCCTTGGCACCGAGCGTTACGCAGCCGGCGACATCAGCCGCGATGTGCAAGATGATTTAGCAATGAAGAGCAACCAGCGTGCAGCAGCTGCAATTGCAGCAGGCCGACTTGCAGACGAGATTGTTCCAATTTCCATTCCGCAGCGCAAAGGCGACCCGTTGGTCATTGACACCGACGAAGGTGTGCGCGCAAGCACCACCATGGAATCACTTGGTTCGTTGAAGCCAGCATTCGATAAAGACGGAACTGTTACCGC
>JBAXBR010000133.1:0-1875 GCA_037141855.1 Actinomycetota bacterium
GACGATTTGCTTGGCTCTCGCCTGCAAACGCTTCCTTGAGGTTTTCATGTGTATGGGTGCCTGCGAGGCCTGCCATGATTTTCTCCTCTGTGTTGTTTGGTTTGGTTTTACTTACTTACTTTCGCCTGCAGTGCAGGAGACTTCGCATGCGCTGTCTTGTTTGACTTCGCACGACTTTTTTCGCATGTTGAGCACACGCCTTGGAACACCACCCCAACTTCGTTGATGGTGAAATCTTCGATGCCAACAGGTTTTAACGCCGCAGTGCCGTTTACATGTACATCGCGAATTTGTCCGCAGTCAACACACACCACGTGGTGGTGGTCGTCAAGGTTTGGATCAAAGCGAGTTGCTCCGCCACCAATGTCGATGAATTGCAATTCGCCCATTTCGGCAAGTTCGTTCAACGTTTGGTACACCGTGCGTAACGAAATGCCTGGCATTTGGGCCGATGCTTCAGCAAACAATGCCTCGGCTGTTGGGTGCTTGTCGTTGCAATGCATAAGTTGGAAGATCAACTGGCGTTGCGGCGTGAGCTTGCGCCCCTGGCTGCGGTAAGCCGTTGCGAGTTCGGTTGGCGTTTGCATGAGGGGCAAGATAGTTCAGGTAAGACCTAATTTGCAAGTCATGCGAATAAGAAATCTTTGCAAATTAGAAATGAACGGAATATGGCGCAAAATGGCGCTCCCAGAAGGCCAGCCGTTTAGGCTAACGAGGTGAATTTCGACCGGAGAGCCAATATCGAACGGCTAAAGAATGAGCAGTTCGACGTCTTGGTCATTGGCGGCGGCATTACCGGTGTTGGAGTGGCCCTGGATGCTGCTTCGCGCGGATTGCGCACTGCCCTGGTTGAAAAGGATGACTTCTCTTCTGGCACTTCTTCAAAAAGCAGCAAGCTCATTCATGGCGGCCTGCGTTACCTGCAACAGGGCGAAATTGGATTGGTCTACGAAGCGCTCCACGAACGCCAGCGCTTGCGGAAAAACGCGCCACACCTCGTGCACATTCTCCCCTTCATGATTCCCATTCTCACAAAAGACGGAGTGGTTTCGAAGAAGATCGCGCGTGCGCTTGGTAGTGCGTTGTGGATGTACGACCTCACCGGTGGGTGGCGCATCGGAAAGTTCCACCGTCGCCTAAAGGCCAAAGACGCACACAAGCATTTACCAACCATGCCGTTCGAAAAACTCGGCAGTGCATATTTGTATTACGACGCTGCTGCAGATGACTCACGTTTGTGCGTCACCGTTGCTCGTACCGCCGTTCAACACGGTGCAGCAATAGCGAACCAATTGGCAGTAACGAAAATTGTGCATGATGAAGCGGGAGTGGCTCGCGGCGCAATCGTTCAACCAACTGATGGCGAGCTATTCACCATTCGTGCAACCACAGTGGTCAATGCTGCGGGAGTTTGGGCAGACAATGTTCGACAAGCCGATGAGGGCAACAACCCGCACAGCATTCGTCCTGCAAAGGGTATTCACATCACTGTTCCCTGGAAGAAGGTGCGAAACGATATTGCCATCGTGATTCCTGTGCGTCGCGATAAGCGCAGCTTGTTTGTGGTGCCATGGATTTCAAATGGCGACGGCACGTACCAATACACCTACGTTGGCACTACTGATACCGATTTTGCTGGCGGTGTAGACGAGTCACAAACCAGTGCAGAAGACATTCACTATGTATTGGAAGCGCTCAACCAGTCGATCACTACGAACGTGACCGTGGATGACGTAACCGCCGTATGGTCTGGACTTCGACCGCTCGTGCGTAACGAAGATGGAACGACAGCGAAGGGCAAGACTGCAGATTTGTCGCGTAAACACAAGGTAAAGGTTTCGAATTCTGGTGTTATTTCCATTATGGGCGGCAAGC
>JBAXBR010000134.1:0-1859 GCA_037141855.1 Actinomycetota bacterium
TCAAAAAAGTTTGATACTCCCGCCACCTACTTCAAGGGATTAGACCCCAAGACAGCAAAAACCATTAAAGCCATCTTTGCTGCGGTGACGGCAAAACATAAAGACTTGGAATTAGTAATGGCGTGGAATCAACCCATGCTGCGCAAAGGCAAGGACTACATACTTGGCGTTTCCGTGTCGAAGAATCACCTCACGCTCAACCCATTTAGCGGAGATGTTCTTTCGCTACACGCCAAGAAGCTTGCTCCATTTGAAGTAAACAAAAAGACCTTCCAGGTGCCACTGGACTGGAAAGTTGATGCTGTATTGCTTGCATCGTTAGCAAAAACCCGTATCGCTGAAATATCAAAAGGCGAATAATGTTTCCGGTTGTTGACGATCTCCGAGCAATCGAATTCGGATCACCTGGAAAAAGTCGCGAAACAATTGTTAATTTTGTTGTTCATGGCAATAAGCGTGCAACCGCTGGCATGGCTGCTGAGTATGAAACAGAAGGCGAAGTTATTGAATACATTGGCGAATGTTTGGCCATGCTCGATAACGACTCGCATCACATCGCAACTCTTCAGGTAACTCGCGTCGAAGTCTCTCGATTCGCCGATGTTCCTGACGAATTCGCTCTCGCCGAGGCTGAGGGTGATTTAAATGCGGCAGATTTTCGAGCTAGTCATTTCGACTTTTGGACTCGAGCTGGTGAAACCATCACCGATGACACGATGATCAATCAGATTTACTTTGACTTGCTCTCCCACCGCCTCCGCGGCCTTGATCCATCAGATGCAGAGTGGATTACCCGTGCTTGCCAAGACGAAGAAGTGCAGCGGTGGACAAAAGTCCCGAAACCATATTTGCGCAAACACGCAGACTCATTTATTCAGGATAAAAATGGTGATCTTGCTGCGTGGGCAATTGTTGATTCTCGCTCGCAGGAACCTGTGGGTGTAATTGGAATTCATCACATCAACGATGGTGTAGCAAGTATCGGTTACTGGGTTGCTCCATGGGGAAGGAAGTCAGGCGCTGCAAGCACTGCTTTACGCATCATGCCAACGCTTGCGCGCAGAATTGGCAACGCACACATCCTGCAGGCGACCATTGCCGAAACGAATGCAGCATCACGGCGTACTGCAGAGCGTGCTGGCTTTACCTTGACCGGCAACTCCCCAGATTCATGCCCAGATGGCACTGAAGTTGCACAAGGCATGCTCTACGAATTGCGAATTTGAGCTCGACGCGCTGAAATCATTTTGCGCACCAAAGCTTTAGGGAGTTTCCTGCCGATCGGAAACTTCAGGGTTCCTTTACTTACTTCGCACCATTCCGGAATGCCTTCAATTCCTTCAAGAATTGATCCACTATGGGGAAAGTACGAGCAGTGCTTCTTAAATCCCTCAAAGCCAGCAACAACTTTGTCGTCAATTTCAAATGCTGGCATTCCGTAGCTAATGGTTTCATTGGCCTGAGGAACTATCGAAAGCATCGTTTCGCGCAGCTGCTGCAACGTCTCAAGTTGAGCACCGGAAAACTTCTTCAAATGTCGATCAATTACTGACACACCAATAATCTAATGAGCCAGTATTTTGAAATCGATCACTTACACTGCATCTAATGGCGATTGAAGGTATTTATCGAGTCACGGCACGTGGACGCTTTAAAGACCTCAGCGAACAAGCACACGCCTATCTCGTAAGACAACAGCCCGATCACGACATATTCAAGTCGGCGTACACCGCTGAAGGAACGTTTACTTACGACGAGAAGATTCAATTTTTTAATCTTCGATATGAAGTCCGAACTTCAGAAGGTGAAGACGACGCAGCAAGAATCGGCGAAAACGAAGCCACTCTATTTTTAAGGAC
>JBAXBR010000135.1:0-1833 GCA_037141855.1 Actinomycetota bacterium
ACCGAACGATCTCCAGCATCTCCATGACGTTTGATTTGATTTTTGAATCATCTACCTTTTTGGAACGTGGGCCAAAAGCAACGTTGTCGAATACCGTCATATGCGGGAACAATGCGTATTGCTGGAACACCGTATTCACATTGCGCTTATATGGAGGCACGTCCGAAACGTCTACTCCGTCCAACATGACTCGCCCAGCACTTGGTTGTTCGAACCCGGCGATCATTTTCAGCGTGGTGGTCTTGCCGCAACCTGACGGTCCAAGCATGGCAAAAAACTCACCAGTGGCTATCGAAAAATTGGCATCATGTACTGCGACAAAGTCGCCGTAGCGCTTCGAAACATGATCGAGAACGATGACGTCGCTTGGTGATTCCCCCATCAGTGCAAAGACTAACTGTTGAGGTTGATCATCACGTGCTTAATGCGCGTGTAGTCGTCCAGTGCATACATCGAAAGGTCTTTGCCGTAGCCCGACTTCTTGTATCCACCGTGCGGCATTTCGGCCACCATTGGAATGTGTGTGTTCACCCAGACGCAGCCGAAGTCGAGATTTTTCGTCATGCGCATGGCTCGTCCCAGATCGCGAGTCCACACCGAAGACGCAAGTGCAAACTCCACGCCGTTCGCCCACTTCAATGCCTCAGCTTCATCGCTGAACTTCTGCACGGTGATGACTGGACCAAAGATTTCGTTCTGAATCATTTCGTCGTCCTGCAACAGGTCGGAGACCACTGTTGGCTCAAAGAAGTACCCCTTGTTGCCAATTTGCGATCCACCAGTGGTGACCTTGCCGTGCTTTGGCACTCGGTCAAGAAAACCCGCCACTTTGCTGAGGTGTACTTCATTATTTAACGGACCATAGAGAACATCTTCATCTGGTCGGCCCGTTTTTGTTTTCTTTGCCGCTTCGGTAAGCAGCGTGACAAAGTCGTTGTACACCTTCGGTCCAGCAATCACGCGTGTTGCCGCGGTGCAGTCCTGACCGCCGTTGAAGTAACCCGTCATGGCAATCGTTTCTGCAGCCAACTCCAAGTCGGCATCATCAAAAATAATGACAGGTGCTTTGCCTCCAAGCTCGAGATGCAAACGCTTCAGCGACTTTGAAGCGCCTGCAGCAACTTCCATACCTGCGCGAACAGAACCCGTTACCGAAACCATTCCCGGAATGTCGTGATCGACCATTGCGCGTCCGGTGTCGCGATCTCCGCATACAACGTTGAACACACCTGGAGGCAAAATATCACCAATAATTTTTGCGATGAGCGCGGTTGATGCTGGAGTGGTGTCACTCGGCTTCAACACAGTGGTATTACCTGCGGCAATTGCCGGAATGAACTTCCAGACGCCCATCATGAGCGGATAGTTCCACGGTGCAACTTGCGCGCACACGCCGATTGGTTCACGGCGAGTATAAGAAGTGAAGTTCGGTACGTACTCTCCTGCACTCTTTCCTTCGAGCAAGCGCGCTGCGCCAGCAAAAAAACGAATCTGATCCATCATCGGTGGAACTTCTTCGTTATACGTGATTGCACGAGGCTTACCCGTGTTTTCAATTTCTGCTTCGATCAATTCGGTCATGTGCTTTTCCATCACGTCGGCAATGTCATTAATCGCCTTTTGACGAACAGCTGGAGTGGTGTTCTTCCACGACTCCGCAGCAACAGCTGCTGCCTTCATCGCATCATCGACATCGTTTGGACCAGACAACGCTGCAGTCGCATACTGCTCGCCCGTTACTGGGTCAATCACAGGGGTCGTACGCCCGTCGCGAGCTGGTACTTCTTTGCCATTGATGAAGTTATTGAAGGATTTCATGGCACAAGACTACCC
>JBAXBR010000136.1:0-1833 GCA_037141855.1 Actinomycetota bacterium
ACCGAACGATCTCCAGCATCTCCATGACGTTTGATTTGATTTTTGAATCATCTACTTTTTTCGAACGCGGGCCAAACGCAACGTTGTCAAACACCGACATATGCGGGAATAGCGCGTACTGTTGAAACACCGTGTTGACGTTGCGCTTGTACGGAGGCACATCCGAAACGTCAATTCCGTCCAGCATGACTCTTCCGGCGCTTGGTTGTTCAAACCCAGCGATCATCTTTAACGTGGTGGTTTTGCCACAACCGGACGGTCCGAGCATGGCGAAGAATTCGCCGGTTGCTATCGAGAAATTGGCGTCATGAACCGCAACGAAGTCGCCGTAGCGCTTCGAAACATGATCGAGAACGATGACGTCGCTTGGTGATTCCCCCATCAGTGCAAAGACTAACTGTTGAGGTTGATCATCACGTGCTTAATGCGCGTGTAGTCATCCAGTGCATACATCGATAGGTCTTTGCCGTAGCCCGACTTCTTGTAGCCACCGTGTGGCATTTCGGCCACCATTGGAATGTGGGTATTCACCCACACGCAACCGAAGTCGAGATTCTTCGTCATGCGCATGGCCCGACCGAGGTCGCGAGTCCATACCGACGAAGCAAGCGCAAAATCAACGCCGTTCGCCCACTTCAGAGCCTCTGCTTCATCGCTGAACTTTTGAACAGTGATGACTGGTCCAAAGATCTCGTTCTGAATCATCTCGTCGTCTTGCAAGAGGTCGGAGACCACTGTTGGCTCGAAGAAGTATCCCTTACCGCCAATTTGTGAGCCGCCAGTGGTGACTTTTGCATGCTTAGGCACTCGGTTGAGGAATCCTGCCACTTTGCCGAGATGCACTTCATTGTTCAAAGGTCCATAGAGAACATCTTCATCTGGTCGACCTGTTTTTGTTTTCTTTGCCGCTTCGGTAAGCAGCGTCACGAAGTCGTTGTACACCTTTGGGCCGGCGATAACGCGTGTTGCCGCAGTGCAGTCCTGACCACCGTTGAAGTATCCGGTCATCGCAATGGTTTCTGCAGCAAGTTCCAAGTCGGCATCATCAAAAATGATGACTGGTGCCTTGCCGCCGAGTTCGAGATGCAAACGCTTCAGCGATTTCGATGCTCCTGCAGCAACTTCCATACCTGCGCGAACTGAACCTGTTACTGAAACCATTCCTGGAATGTCGTGATCAACCATTGCGCGACCGGTATCTCGGTCTCCACACACCACGTTGAATACTCCTGGAGGCAAAATGTCACCGATAATTTTTGCAATGAGCGCGGTCGATGCCGGCGTAGTGTCACTCGGCTTCAGCACTGTGGTGTTACCTGCGGCAATTGCCGGAATGAACTTCCACACTCCCATCATGAGCGGGTAGTTCCATGGTGCAACTTGCGCGCACACGCCAATTGGCTCGCGTCGAATGTATGAAGTGAAATTCGGTACGTACTCGCCCGCGCTCTTTCCTTCAAGCATTCGAGCAGCACCAGCAAAGAAACGAATCTGGTCCATCATCGGCGGAACTTCTTCGTTATATGTGATTGCACGGGGCTTACCCGTGTTTTCAATTTCTGCTTCAATCAATTCGGTCATGTGCTTTTCCATCACATCAGCAATGTCATTAATTGCCTTTTGACGAACGGCTGGAGTGGTGTTCTTCCACGACTCCGCAGCAACGGCTGCTGCCTTCATGGCATCATCAACATCGTTTGGCCCAGACAGCGCAGCAGTTGCATACTGCTCACCTGTTACTGGGTCAATAACCGGGGTTGTACGCCCATCGCGAGCTCGTACTTCTTTGCCATTGATGAAGTTATTGAAGGATTTCATGGCACAAGACTACCC
>JBAXBR010000137.1:0-1831 GCA_037141855.1 Actinomycetota bacterium
AAAAAATGACGACACCGAAGTGCCGTCATTTTTAACCACGCGGATTTCTGGTTTTAACCAGCGTGCCTCGTCACCTAAAAGAGTACCGAAACGTCCTTAAGCGGTGTCAAATTCTGCGGGGAGATCTTCGGTGCCTAGGCGGCACTGAACGAAATGCTGTGCAGGCCTGTTGCTCCCGACGGCGCCACGTCTCGCTCTTCGCTTGTCTGTTCGTTGCCTATTTTGTCGATAACGCGAACCGTCAGGCTGTAATCGCCTGGCGTAACTGGCAGTGGGTATTTCCATTGCGCCCATGTGTCGCCACTGTCGTGAGCAAGAACTTCGCAATCGACCCACGCAGCATCATTCACTTTCAGTTGAACGGTTTGAATACCCGCACGTGGTGCCCACGCGAAACCACCAACGTTTACCGTGCCAGTTGTAACTACAGAATCTGGTCGGGGCAAATCAATGCGACTTGATGACAACATTGGGCCTTCTGCAGACCAACCACGTCGAACCCAATACGCATCAAATGCGTCCCATGTGGTGATCTCGATATCGCTAATCCATTTAGTTGCCGAAACATATCCAAACAATCCAGGAACAATCATGCGCACTGGATAACCATGAACAGGTGAGAGTGGCTTTCCATTCATGGAAGTAACCAACATTGCTGGTCGACCATCGAGCACAGCGGAAACCGGAGTTCCGCACGTCCATCCGTCAACGCTGGTGCTCACCAATTGCTCGGCTGATTTGTTCACGCCAGCAAGTTGCAATACATCGGCAAGCAACACGCCGCCCCAACTTGCGTTACCAATGAGATCGCCACCAACTTTGTTTGAAACGCAACCAAGAGTGATGATGTGTTCAACCTGTGGCAAGGCAGCAATGTCTGCAAGTGAGAGAGTTATTTCTTTGTCCACCATTCCATGAATTCGCAGCGTCCAAGTATTTGCATCAATTTCTGGAATGGCACCAATTGCGGTATCTATGCGGAAAAATGATTCCTCTGGAGTGATGTATGGCGCTAATTGACCGTTAACAGTTGGGTCGGCATCGGGAATTGAAATTGGATTTCCCGATAAATCAATAAACCGTTGGCCAGTTTTTGCGCCTAAACGCGAAATGCCAAAAATTCCGGCGACTGAAACAATTCCGATACTGCCTAAAAAATTTCGGCGCGAAATATTTGTCACGCAATCACCGTAAAGCGCATTCGTGTGAAAAGTAACTCATTGCATTCGCTTTTCCAGAATGTGTCTGGAGCTACGAATGCAATGAGTAGTAAAAATGGGGTGAACGAGGGGTCTCGAACCCCCGGCCTCCAGGACCACAACCTGGCGCTCTAACCAACTGAGCTACGCCCACCATGACGGCTTCAGTGTAGGCTGACGTCGACAGAATTATTGGAGTTGATAACCATGTCAGCGATGGATTCCACGCTGCGAACTGCTTTGGCCGAAAAAGCCAAAGAGATTACAAAACGAGAATTGGCCACGTATGCAGAACGGACGGCCTCCTCACAACGAGCAAATGCTCGCGCCCGAAAAGTACTCCCACTCGGGGTGCCTTCCAGTTTCCAGGCGTACGACCCGTACCCGATAGTCGTTCGTTCGGCCCACGGCCCGAACATGACCGACGTAGACGGCAACGTGTACACCGACTACGACATGGGCTTTGGAGCCCTATTTGCTGGTCATCAGAACCCACTCGTTCGCGCCGCGATTGACACGCAGCTTGGCGAAGGAACACTGTTCGTTACTCCATGTGAATCGAATGCCGATGTTGCCGAAATGTTGGCTGCTCGTTATGGCTTGCCAATGTGGCGCTTCACCAACTCGGGTAC
>JBAXBR010000138.1:0-1819 GCA_037141855.1 Actinomycetota bacterium
AACTTGCAGCGCTAGCAAGCACACTCGAGCAGTGCAGAGATCGCATTGGAGCACTCGCCGAAACCCGTGCCATGGCGGTTCGTGATCCAAACAACGCCGACTCCGGAGATGATCTGTTGACTGCGATATACGAAGCCGAGCGAGGACTGAATAACTCCATTCGTCTGGTGCAACGTGCTGCAAAGCAAGGTCGCGTGTAATGCACATCTACCCAAGTCGTGAAGAGTTCCAGAAACTCGCAACTACCCATACTGTGATTCCTGTTTGGACAGAGATGCTTGCCGATGTGGAAACACCAGTTGCTGCATACATGAAACTTGTTGGCGATAAGCCGGGGTTCCTGCTCGAATCAGTAGATCACGGCGAACGCTGGAGCCGTTATTCATTTGTTGGTCGCGATCCACTTGCAACTCTGACCTTGCGAAATGGTTCAATCACGGTTGATGGCATCATTCCACAGCACGTAAATACGAATGATGGAATGTTGGCAGCAATGGAATCGATGCTTGCCGTGTACAAAGCGCCTCTATTTCCCGAACTACCGCCATTGCAGGGTGGCTTGATGGGCTTTCTGGGCTATGACGTGGTGCGCGAAGTTGAGCAGTTGCCAAATGTTCCTCACGACGATCGCAATCTCCCAGACGCCGTGATGTGCATGATTGGGTCGCTTGCTGCTTTTGATCATTGGAAGCAACGCGTGTATCTCTTAGAAAGTGTTCCAGTTTTTGAATTGAATGTTTCGCAAATTGATGCCGCATACGACGAAGCAATCGAGCGAATTCATCGTGCTGTAGCAGACCTTACAAAACCTCTTTCGTACTTGCCGGTTGAACCGCCAACAGACGATGACAAGCAGCAACAGTTTGTTGCGCCAGTCAATGGTTCTGAGTATCAGCGTTCGGTGGAAGCGGCGAAAGAATACATTCGCGCTGGCGACATTTTTCAAGTGGTGTTGTCGCAGCGGTTCGACATTCAACTTGATGCCGAACCATTTGATATGTATCGCGTACTGCGTCAAGTGAACCCAAGTCCGTATATGTATTACGTGAAGCACGATGACCTGACCATTGTGGGCAGTTCGCCAGAACCAATGGTGCAACTGCAAGGTGGAAGAGTGATCAGCCGTCCAATTGCCGGAACTCGTAAGCGCGGCCGCACTGACGAACACGATCGCAAACTTGCAGCAGAATTGCGCGAGAACCCGAAGGAAGTTGCCGAGCATGTGATGCTGGTGGACTTGGCACGCAATGACGTAGGGCGAGTGGCCAAATTTGGTTCCATGAACGTGGATGAGCTGATGACGCTTGAGCGCTATAGCCACGTGATGCACATGACATCGCAGGTGTCGGGAGATATTCGTGAAGGCCTTGGTCCAATTGATGTGTTGCGAGCAACGCTTCCAGCTGGAACCGTGAGCGGTGCTCCCAAGGTGCGAGCCATGGAGATCATTGACGAACTCGAGCCGGTAAAGCGTGGCCCATATGCGGGTGTAGTTGGCTATGTGGACTTCAGTGGCAACCTCGACACGGCAATCGCCATTCGCACCATGTTCATTGGAGCACATGGTGCTTCGTTGCAAGCTGGAGCGGGAATCGTTGCCGACAGCATTCCTGAAGAGGAAGACCTTGAGTGCTTTAACAAGGCAGCCGCACTGTTTGCAGCAGTTCCAGCCGCTCGCCGCATGAGTGCCCAACGCAAAGTGCAACGCTAAGCACATGACTACCGAAACCTTTTGGGTGCCGTTGCAACGTGACGTCATCACTGCAACTGGCCCAGACGCTCGTACCTATTTGCATTCGCAACTCAGTCAAGACATCGC
>JBAXBR010000139.1:0-1811 GCA_037141855.1 Actinomycetota bacterium
GTGACTGCATCTCGTTGCTGGGCGTCGAGCCCCATCAGCAGTTCATTCACATCCACGCGCACACGCTAGGCGAACCCTGTAACACAGCGCACATTACGCTTGGCATATGGGCTTTTCAATGAAACACTTCACTCACGACGAAGTGTTGGTGCTCGATCTGCACCCGCATTGGTGGCGGTTTGTGAAGCCTGTAGTAGTCATCATTGCCACCCTCGCCGCGCTGGCAAATACTCATCGCATTCCTAACAATTTCCTCAGGGACTTGGCCCTCATCATTGCGCAGGTGCTCACGGCTCTTGCCGTTCTAAACCTGGCATTACAAACGTTGAAGTGGTATCGCACGCATTTCGTGCTCACCTCGCAACGTGTCATTTTTCAGTCAGGTGTAATTGGGCGAACTCGCATAGATATCGCGCTCAACAAAATCAACCTCGTCAATTTCCACCAAAGCGTGTTTGAGCGCCTCATTAACGCAGGCGACATCATCATCGAATCGGGTGCCGAAGACGGCGTAGAAACAATTATCGACGTTCGCGACCCACAAAACGTTCAGGCCTACATTCACGAATGGATGCGTAGGAATATCGACGACGTCAATAACTAGGCTGAGGCAATGCCTCGCGCCTCGTTTACCTCTACCGATAGCCGTCAAATTGAACTGGAATACGACCACTTCGGCAACCCAACAGATCCAGCACTGTTGCTCATCATGGGCTTCACCGCACAAATGGTGGCGTGGGACGAAGAGTTCTGCACGCAGCTTGCCGACCGCGGACACTTCGTTATTCGTTTCGACAACCGCGACTGCGGCTTAAGCACCAAGTTGGACGGTGTGCCAAGTAATTCCGACGCCGTCATCATGGCCGCCATGATGGAAACCGAAATGCCAGCTGTGCCATACACGTTGTCCGACATGGCAGCCGATGCGATGAAAGTGCTCGATCACTTAAACATTGAACGCGCGCACATTATGGGTGCATCCATGGGCGGCATGATTGCACAAACGGTTGCTATCGAACACCCGCATCGTGTGAAGACACTGATTTCAATTATGAGCCAACCAGGCGAACTCACTGTTGGTCAAGCAACACCTGAAGCAATGGCGCTCATCGTCACTCCTGCACCAAGCGACCGCGATGAATACATTGCGTACGCTCCGAAGTGGCAGCTGTGGCAAAGCAAGAAGTACCGCAGCGATGAAGTGTCGCGCCGCAATGCCATTCGCGATTTCGATCGCAGCAATTACCCAGAAGGTGGCCCGCGTCAAATGGCCGCCATTTACGCAAGCGGCAGTAGGGCAGAGGGTTTGCAAAAACTAGAAATGCCAACGCTGGTTATTCACGGCACCGACGACCAACTGATTACACCAAGTGGCGGCGAGCGCACAGCCGAACTCATTCCAAATTCAACATTGCTGATGGTTGAAGACATGGGTCACGACATGCCACAACCACTGTGGCCGTTTTACCTCGATGCCATTAGCAAGCACACTGCACTCGTTAAATAAGGACACACCATGACCACGGGCCCACTCAGCGGTTATCGCATCATTGAAATTGCAGGCATTGGGCCTGGCCCGTTTGCCGCCATGATGCTTGCCGACATGGGCGCCGAAGTCATTCGTGTTGAACGCGCGCAATCAGTTCGTGGCCCAGCACCCGACACCGCGCATTGGGACGTGTTGTTGCGCGGCCGCAAAAACATTGCCATCGACTTAAAAAACCCGCAAGGCGTTGAAGCATTGTTGCAACTGGTCGAAAAAGCCGACGCTCTTATTGAAGGTTTCCGCCCTGGTGTTATGGAACGCCTGG
>JBAXBR010000140.1:0-1803 GCA_037141855.1 Actinomycetota bacterium
ACTATTGCGACCCTGCAGTGGTGTCGCAGCGATACGACCGTTTGAAGGTGGTACTCGATCATTCAGCAGTGCAGAAGCATCGCGAACGCATTGGCCGCACCGAAGAAGTGATCGTTGAAGGTCGCAACAAGCGCGACGAAGAAAAGTGGACTGGTCGCACACGCCAAAACAAGTTGGTGCATTTTTCTAGCGATGAAATGTTGCGGGTAGGTCAATACGCGATGGTGGAAATTCACGATGCAGCTCGTTTCCACCTTTCTGGTGTGCTCACCGAAGTAGGCGAAATGCCAACCCACAAAGTTCGTTTGTCGGTGCAGTCAGTATGAAACCCGTAGTAGTTCTTGGCCCAACGGCTAGCGGTAAGAGCGACAGCTGCATGGCCGCCGCATTGGCCAATGGCAACACCGAACTTGTCGTGTGCGATGCCATGCAGGTGTACAAGCGCATGGACATTGGAACTGCCAAGCCAACAGTGCAGGACCAAGCCCAAGTGCCACACCATTGCATCGACATGGTTGCGCCTAGCGAGCGATTCACCGTTTCCGATTACCAAGTGAAGGCACGCGCGGCAGTTGCCGATATAACGGGCAGAGGCAAGAACGCTCTTGTCGTTGCCGGTACCGGTTTGTATCTCACATCGCTGATTGATGAATTGAGTTTCCCTGGCGAGTGGCCAGAGATTCGACGCGAGTTACAACAAGAACCTGAAGTATCACGTTTGTATCGCCAGCTGAAAGAACTCGACCCAGAGGCCGCAAGCAAGATTGAACGCAGTAATCGTCGACGCATTGAGCGTGCGCTTGAAGTGTGTATTGGCAGTGGCAAACCATTCAGCGCAACTGGCCCAGGAACCGGCGCTTACCCCGACAACGGAGTAGTGCAAATTGGTTTGTTGTGGCCGCGCGAAATGTTGGTTGCTCGAGTTGAACAACGCGTGCACAACATGATGGCCGCAGGGTTCTTAGACGAAGTGCAGCAGTTACGTAAAGACGGCAACATGTCGCACACCGCAAAGCAGGCGCTTGGCTATGCCGAACTATTGCGTCACCTTGAAGGCAAGTGCACGCTTGAACAAGCCGTTGGCGACATCGTCATTCACACGCGCCAATTTGCTGTGCGCCAAGAGCGCTGGTTCCGCCGCGACCCACGCATTACTTGGGTGAATATTGAGCGTGACCCAGTTTCCGAAATCGGTTCGGTACTGGCAAAGCACTTGAACTAGAAATACATATACATGTCATCCCTTGAAGTCACCCTTACCAAGCATTCTGGGCTTGGCAACGACTTTTTGGTGGTGGAAGTGCCAGCCGAGCAGGTTGCAGATTGGCCAACCAATGCTCGTGTGCTGTGTAATCGCACGACTGGCATCGGAGCCGATGGTCTGTTGCTGCTGAGCAAAATCGACGACACGAATTTGACAATGCGTTTGTACAACAGCGATGGCTCGCTTGCCGAAATGAGTGGCAACGGCATTCGTTGCTTAGCCCAAGCCGCATACATGTTGTACGGTCACACAGGAAACGTGGACTACATGGTGGCAACCGATGCAGGCCCTCGCAGTGTTGAAGTGCAGCCGCTAGATGCCACCACCATTAATGCTTCGGTCGACATGGGTCTTATTGGCTCGCTCGATGAACCAGCCAACTGGAACTCGCTTGGCACTAACCCCGACCGGCCAGTTGCACATATTTCCGTTGGCAACCCGCATTCGGTCGTAGGTGTTGAAGATGTGCTTGAGGTTCCGCTGAAAGAACTTGGCGAAAAAGTTCCGCAGATCAATCTTGAAATCATTCAGCCAGGCCC
>JBAXBR010000141.1:0-1773 GCA_037141855.1 Actinomycetota bacterium
CAGGTCGATTTGCAGAAACCTATGTGGCGATTAGTGGAAACAATGAACTCATCGGCATGGCAACCCTTATCGATGACGACGAATTGCCAAACGCTCCTGAACCTGGCCCATGGCTTGCGGCAGTGCTCACATTGCCGAATGCACGCGCCAATGGTGTTGCTTCAGCAGTTGTGCAACGCATAGTTCATCGAGCGCATCAACTTGGTCTTCCCGTGATTTACCTCTACACAAGCGAGCAGCAGCAGTGGTACGCCAACAAAGGTTGGAGACCAATACGTGAAACTGAACTGAACGGCATTTCACACACCGTTATGTGTTTGCAACTAACGAACTAGTTAGTTCAGACTCCAGCGAACTTCAACGGTTACCGAAACGTCCTGAGTTCCCAGGTTGATCACGGTCTTCGTCATCGGTGCTGATGCAGTTGCCGAATCGCCTGCCAACATCGGAATTTGGGAAACAGGCGATGCGATTTCGTTTACATACACAACCGAACCAAGGCCAGCATTAACCAAACTTGCATAATCCTTTGCCTTGGCTTTTGCACTCTTAATTGCTGCTTCACGAGCCTGTGCAACGGCAGCATTGGTGTCGAGCAAGGTTGGCGTCACGCCATACACCTGCAACGAGTTTCCACCAGCTGCAATTACCGAATCCACTACATCTCCCGCTTTCGCAGTATCGCGCAAGGTAACCGTGAATACTTGCTGCGCACGGTATCCCGTGAGCGTTTGAGTTCCTGTCGTGCTTGATGCATATTCCGGATACACGCTGACGTTTTGCGTTGCAATGTCTTCCTTCCTCACACCTGCGGCATCGAGTGCAGCACGAACCTTTTCAGCTGTTGCGCTTGCATCAGACATTGCTGTTTCTGAAGACTGTGCCAATACCGAAACTGCGAAATTGAAGCTGACTCCATCGGGAACTACTTTTATCGTTCCAGTCGCCTGCACGGTCACGCCCTGCGCGGAGTTACCACCACCATGCATCTCGTCATGGTCACGCATCATTCCTCGGCCACCGCCGCATCCGCGAAACACCATCATGGCTAAAACAACAATTGCGACAACACCAACGATTTTTTTCCAAGTCATACACCAATTCTGCCCTACACTCCACTGAATTTGTGGTCAGGCAAAAGCACTAGGTTCTATTGCATATGAGCGCCATTGACCCAGACAAACTCAAGATGTTTTCGTTCCTGTTGTTCACCAAGCTTGAAGGAGCGGTGACATCGGGAATGGTGCACTTAGGTGACCAACTAGGTCTGTATGCAGCGCTTGCGAAGGCTGCGCAACCGATGACGACTGCTCAACTTGCTCACGCAACCGAATTAAACGAGCGCTGGGTTCGCGAATGGTCCTACAACCAGGCATCTGCTCGTCTTATTTCAACAACAAACATTCCATCTGAAGCACCATCCATTGATGATGATCAATTCTTCTTGTCTCCCGAACAAGTTGCCGTACTAGCCGACCCGAACAGTCCTGCATTTGGAATGGGAATGTTCCATCGCTTGCCGCAGACCATGGCGGCACTGAACAAGATGCCGGAAAGTTTTCGCACTGGGGTTGGCCACGACTACGACAGCCACGGCCCTGAAGGCGCGGTTGGTATTGAACGCAGTTTCGAACCGTGGACGAATGCAAACCTCATCGACACAGTGATTCCTGCAACTGACGGAATTCGCGATGCGCTTACAAACGGTGCGAAAGTTGCCGACATTGGTTGCGGCGCAGGAAGTGCCATCTTGCTCATGGGCAAACACTTCCC
>JBAXBR010000142.1:0-1752 GCA_037141855.1 Actinomycetota bacterium
TACCGCGACGAACGCGGTCAAACCGTTCCTGCAAACGAAGTTGAAGAGGCAAACGGCACGTATACCTGGCAGGGCGAAAAAGTAATTCGCGAATACGGAAAAATGGGCAAGAGCCTGAAGAACATCGTTACGCCAGACGAAATGTACGACGAGTTTGGCGCCGACACATTCCGCTTATATGAAATGAGCACTGGTCCGCTTGATGCATCACGCCCGTGGAACACACGCGACGTTGTTGGCATGCAGCGTTTCTTGCAGCGTTCGTGGCGCAACTTGGTAGACGAAGACACTGGCGCATTGCATGTCAGTGATATCGAAGCACCTCTGCAACTGAAGCGCGACTTGCACAAGGCAATTCACGGCGTTGGCATTGACATGCAGAACTTGCGTTTCAATACGGCAATTTCAAAACTCATCGAGTTGAACAACGCACTTACTATCTACGTAAACGAGCACGGCTCTACCCCACGTGAAGTTGCAGTGCCGCTCGTACAAATGCTTTCGCCGTTGTGCCCGCACATGGCAGAAGAGTTGTGGTCGATGCTTGGTCAAACCACTGAACTCACATTCATGCCATTTCCTGTTGCAGACCCAGCGTTGCTTGTAAGCGACACCATCGAAATTCCAATTCAGGTAAACGGCAAAGTTCGTTCAAAGTTGTCGGTCGTTCCAACCGTTACCGACGACGAATTGCGTGCACTTGCACTTGCAGACGAAAAAGTCATCGCGTTACTGAATGGCGCGGAACCAACCAAGGTCGTCATTGTTCCAAAACGCCTCGTCAACGTTGTTTTGTAACTAACTACAAAACTGGGTGATCTTCAATACGGGCCGCATCTGGTGCGCCACGCATTAACAAAATCAATCGGTTCACGCCTTCGCTAGCCAATTGCTTGCGGGCATCGCTGTTTTCATCCAGCAACGACTCGTCAAACCAGTCCCACACCGACACCATAAATTCTCTGTCGCCAGCTGCATCGCGAGCAGCGCGCAGAATTTCTGCGCGGCGTTCGTGACTGGCGCGAATATTCACACCATCGCAGCGCTTCCCTGCAAGAACGGCAAGAGCAACTGAATTCACTCCGAGTATGCGCGGAATGGAGTCTTGCGGAAGCGGAAACGTTGCAAACTTGTCGTCACGATTGTTTGACCACATTGTGTCCAACACATCAAGCACATGCTCAAGGCGCTTATGACGCAGTTCCATAGTTGCCGGAATGTCTGCACCGATTGCGTGCAGCTCGGATGCAAACGTGCTGGTGGGCGAAGCGCCTGCACCAAGTCCAAGAATGAACCTGCCACCTGAAATTTCCTGCACTGTTGCTGCAGCATTGGCAACAATTGCCGGGTCACGCAAGCCGGCGTTCACTACGAGCGAACCAAGACCAATGTTGCGAGTCGCAGCGGCAAGCGCGCCAAGCGTGGCAAAGCATTCGGGCATAGACGGCGCATTCATTACCGAACCCGACAAATGATCAGCAACCCACAGCGTGTTGTAACCAGCGCGGTCTGCAGCGTTAGCTGTAGACCACAATTCAGGCCATGTGCACTGACCTTGATTGACCTGCAGGTCAATAATCACAATTAATTACTTCTCATGGTTTCAATGTTGCCGTCAACAGGCAGCACTTGGCCAGAAATGAAGCGGCCAGCCGGCGAGCTAAGGAACACACACGATGCCGCAATGTCGTCGGGCTCAATAAATGTTTGCAACGACACTTGCTTCTCGTAACCCGTGCGAATTTCTTCTGG
>JBAXBR010000143.1:0-1732 GCA_037141855.1 Actinomycetota bacterium
AAAAGTGATTACCAGGCACATTTTCGCGCAATGCACTCATTGCCTGGCCATTTTCCGTGATGTCTAAACCTTTACCAAATGTCATCATCATGCCCAGCTGGTCACAGTCCAGAACAAACTTTTCGTATCCAATGGCGAGTCCACCTTCCAACCAGCCAGCAGAATGCAACACAAAGTTGGTTCCCGCCATGATCGTTGGAATAAGCGTTGAAGCACTTTCGTATGCGGCCTGAGCGTCTGGAAGTTTCGATGCGCACAACGATCCACCCGAGCGGAATGGAACACCGAGTCGACGTGCAAGAGCAGCAACGGTGTACAACACCATGGCCGGTTCTGGAGTGCCAAACGTTGGGGCACCGGTGAGCATGGACATCGAACTAGCGAAAGAACCGAAGATGACTGGAGCGCCAGGGCGCACGAGCTGACAAAATGTCATTCCAACAAGTGACTCCGCGAGTGTCTGCGAGATGACACCAGCAGAAGTTGTTGGGGCCATAGCGCCAGCCAAAATGAATGGCGTAATGATGCATGCCTGATTATTCAGTGCATACACTTCTGCCGATTCCAACATGGTGGCGTCCCACACCAGTGGAGACGATGCGTTAATCAAACTGGTCATCACAGTGCGATCCTGCAAGTCACCACCGAATGCGATGCGAGCCATATTCACACTGTCTTGCGCACGCTCTCCTGCCGTTACCGAACCCATGAAACCTTTGTCGCTGTATTTAATATGCGCGTACACCATGTCCAGGTGGCGCTTGCTAACCGGAATGTCTACCGGTTCGCACACGGTTCCGCCCGAGTGATGGATGTTTGGAGACATGTATGCAAGCTTCACAAAATTCTGAAAGTCGGCAATAGTCGCGTAGCGGCGTCCGTTGTCTAGGTCGTGCACGAATGGCGAGCCGTAGTTCGGTGCAAACACCGTTGCATCACCACCAATTTGTACATTGTTTTCAGGATTACGTGCATGCTGAGTGTAAATACGCGGGGCACTCGCCTGAATAATGCTTCGACACATGCCGCGTGGAAAGCGCACGCGAGTTCCTTCCACAATTGCACCTGCGTTTTTGAAACGCTCGATCGCACTTGGGTAATCACGAATCTCCACTCCAATTTCTTCCAAAATTACGTCTGCATTGTGTTCGAGAATTTGCAGACCTTCTTCGGAAACCATTTCATAGGGTTTGATCAATCGAGTGAGATACGGCTCGCGCAGTGCATTTGAAGTTTTACGCGTGGTCTGGCGAGCCGCACGGCCGCCTCCCTTTCGGTGATGTACTTCTTCGGTCATCTTTTCCCCAATTCTCTAAATATTCTTACCGAACCCTTTACGGGCGTCGTCGCCTTCTTTGGCCGCCGCCATCGCCTGAGCCTTCAGTTCTCGGTGGCAACGTGACCAACGTAGACAGGTTCGGAGTTGGCGCATATGCGTGCGGAAATGCCATCGCCGCCACAAAGAGGTCTTGAAAACGTGGCTCGGTGGCCGTTTCGATCTTGGTCACATGCGTCACGGTGTGCTCCATTTCGCGCCGTTGCGCACGAGAGAGCAACGCTTTTGCCGCCCCTGTTCCCGCAGAGTTTCCAACCGACCGCACTCCCGGCAACGGGCAATCAGGCACCAGACCGAGCACCATTGCATACGTTGGGTCAATGTGTGCACCGAATGCACCAGCAAGTCGAATGTCATGCACTTCAGGAGAACCAGCGTGCTCCACAAGCAAGTCGA
>JBAXBR010000144.1:0-1730 GCA_037141855.1 Actinomycetota bacterium
CCTCACCACCTGAGCAACCCGCATTCGCGGGTTGCTTTTTTTGGTGCGTTGATTATTGAATATTTCAATCCTTGGGCTGCTCGCATTGTCCAAACTTCTTGATCCTTTACCATGGCACGTGTCTACCAGCTTCCTAGTCCGGATTTTTCGAGCTTTTATAAGCATGACGCGCTGACCGCACTGCTTCAAGAATACGAAAAGGCCCGGCCTGATATTCTTGAGTTACGCGAGTTGGGCAGAAGTTACGAAAACAGGCCGATATGGTTGCTTGTCATCACTCGAAAATCGAGCGGTCCTGATACCGATAAACCTGCATTTTGGGTCGATGGGAATATCCATGCGGCCGAATTAACAGCCAGTACTGCCTGCCTGTATTGGCTTCATCAATTACTCAGCCTTGATGGGACAGACCCTTCGATTAGCAAACTCCTTGAGACCCGGGTTGTGTACATGGTGCCACGCCTTAATCCTGATGGCGCTGAACTTGCGCTGGCAGATAAGCCTCGCCATATTAGATCGTCCACGAGAAGCTACCCGTGGGATGAGCCGCACGTGGAGGGGTTGACCGTCGAAGATATTGACGGCGACGGGCGAATCTTGATGATGCGGATCGAGGACCCCCATGGTGGGTGGAAAATTAATCCGGACGAACCCCGTCTACTAACGCCGCGTTTGCCCGGAGAATATGGCGGGGTGTATTACCGGGTTATCCCGGAGGGGCGAATTCAAAATTTTGATGGTGTCAATATCAAGCCCAATCGTGATCGTGAGGGCTTGGATCTCAATCGAAATTTCCCGGCGCTGTGGCGCCAGGAGTTTGAGCAAACAGGTGCGGGCCCTTACCCGACCAGCGAGCCCGAAGTTCGTGCCATGGTGGACTTTGTTGTCAAGCACCCTAACATCGGCGCAGCCGTGAGTTTTCATACCCATTCGGGTGTCATTCTTCGCCCGATGAGTACGCAAAGCGACCAAGACATGACGCCGGAAGATTTGTGGATGTACCAAAGGCTCTCAGACATCGGCAGCAAAATGACAGGGTATCCGACGATCAGTACTTTTCATGATTTTAAGTACCACCCCAAGGAAATTATTACCGGTACGCAAGACTGGCTTTACGAACACTTGGGGGCCTTATTTTGGACCGTCGAAATATGGGCCCCCAACAAAGAGGCCGGCATTGAAAAATATGACTGGGTGGATTGGTATAGGGAGCACCCCCCCAAGGACGACCAAAAATTATTAGCTTGGAGCGACGCGCAATGTCATGGCAAGGCGCACGTCGATTGGTACGCCTTTGAGCACCCTCAGTTGGGGAAGGTCGAAATTGGCGGATGGGATCGTCTTAATTATTGGCGTAATCCGCCTGCACATTTACGAGAACGGGAAGCCGCACGTTTTCCTGGCTGGCTGACTAGTATTGCACTGACTTTGCCTAAACTTGAGCTGATCAGTGCGACGGCGGAGTCATTGGGAGCCGACCAATGGCGCATCCGTATGGCAGTGGCCAATAGCGGTTATCTTCCCAGTTATGTGACAAAAAGAGCGCTCGAGCGAAAGGTGGCTCGCCCCTGTATTTTTGAGATCCAATTGCCTGCCGATGCGCAATTGGTAATGGGCGCGCAGCGTATTGAAAGCTCCCAACTCGAAGGTCATGCTGCGACAAATTCGCTCCAAGCGTTTTTCCCTAGTAAAACATTAACGGCCGATCGCGCCACTGCAGAGTGGATTAT
>JBAXBR010000145.1:0-1691 GCA_037141855.1 Actinomycetota bacterium
AAGATCTGGAAGCACGCGTGACACTCACGGGTGAACGCGGCAGCGGCCGTAAAGCCCTTCAAGACCGCCACAAACGCCAGTTGCGCAAGTTCAATACCGACGAACTTCGCAGCGGTCTTTCCACCATTGCTGGCACGTATCACGCACTCATTGTTTCCGAAACTCAATTCCCCGATGAAGCCAAATACCACGATGCTATTCACCGCATTCACAAAGCCATGGGTTCACTTGGCTTAAATGTGAATGAGGAACTCCTGCTTCAATCGCTCTTCCTGCACTGCCCTTCGCTCATGATGCTGAACAAGGTTGCGGCAGTAAACTAATTCTCTAATTACCCGCCCAGGTAGCTCAGGGGTAGAGCAACGCACTCGTAATGCGTAGGTCGTGAGTTCGATTCTCATCTTGGGCTCCATGCGAGGTTGCTTTTGATATATTTTCGCTAACTTAAATAGATGAATAGATTTCCTACCGATCGCTTCGCTGACGTGCTTAACGCGAATAGACAGTTTGTAAATGGCTTTCAGTACTCAGAACTGACGGGCACTGCTCGAAAGGGTCTTGCAATAGTTACATGTATGGACTCGCGAATTAGCCCACTCGCGGTCGTTGGCATGCAGGCTGGCGATGCAAAAATTCTTCGAAATGCTGGCGCACGCGTTACCGATGACGTTTTGCGCACCCTTGTGCTTGCTTCTTACCTGCTTGGGGTAAACCGCGTTCTCGTAATGCCACACACCGACTGCAGAATGGCTATCGCCGATGAAGCAAGTATCCACGCCACTATTCAAGAACAGTTTGGGGTTGATACCAGCAGCCTTGAGTTCCGAACAGTGTCCAACCAACGTGAAGCACTCGCTGAAGACGTGGCTCGAATTCGTTCGTACCCATTGTTGCAAAAAGGTGTTTCAGTTGCTGGCGCCATATATAACGTGTCAACCGGCCAACTAGAGCCGGTGGAGTGCTGACCAACTAGCTCAGCACTCCACCGCTTTGCACGAACACCACTGCTGCTTCTAGTTCAGGCGACAAATACCTATCTGGTCCAGGGCCCGCAACAGTTGCACGCAATCGGTCGCGAACTGCCTTGGTTACTGGTCCTGGATGCAAAGGTGCACGCAAGTCGAGCGCTCGCGCAGCAGTAAGCAACTCAATTGCTGCAATGCGCTGAGTATTAGTAATTGATTGACGCAATTTTCGCGCGGCACTCCAACCCATTGACACGTGGTCTTCCTGCATTGCCGAGCTTGGAATGGAGTCGGCACTTGCAGGTACTGCAAGGCGCTTGTTTTCCGAAACTAAAGCAGCCTGTGTGTACTGAGCAATCATTAAGCCAGAGTCAACACCCGGGTCGTCTGCAAGAAACGGCGGAAGTCCAGCAGAGCGTGCGCGGTCGAGCATGCGGTCGGTGCGACGCTCCGACATTGAACCCAAGTCAGCAAGTGCAATTGCAAGAAAGTCCAATACATAGGCAACAGGTGCGCCATGAAAGTTTCCATTTGAACTCACTCGCCCATCGGGCAACACCACCGGGTTATCAATGGTTGCGGCAAGTTCGCGTTCGGCGACAGTTGCTGCCCACGAAATGGTGTCGCGCACTGCGCCTGTTACCTGTGGTGCGCAACGCAACGAATAGGCGTCTTGCACTCGATCATCGTCGTCAACATGTGATGCAACAATTGGCGAACCTTGCA
>JBAXBR010000146.1:0-1662 GCA_037141855.1 Actinomycetota bacterium
GCGATAATCAACACTTTGGGTTGTAGTTGTTGCAACGCACTCATTACATCGGTGCGCCAGGCAATGCATTCGTTGGTAGCGGAAAAGGGTGAGTCAAATAATTGAAATGCACAGCCAGGAAAAGAAAATACATACCCATTTAGTCCTTGGGCGTTTGAAGCTTGAACGAACCCATCACTCAATGACTTCGCCATTGAGTCACCCACAAGAATTGCGCTGCCACTATTGCTTGGTGAAGAAAATACGCAACTATGTGCGCTTTCTAGATCGAATGGTTGACCTGCGCACGGCTTTTCGATGATGTGCATGGAGATTTCATCAGGTTTTTTGCCGGCAAGATGCATTCCAAGCACTGGTGTCAGGTAAGACATTGACACAAAACCAACTGCTGCCACCAGGCCAAACACGCCAACAAACTGCGCCGTTTTTGCAGAAGCAAGCTTCTTCCTGGAACGAATAGGTTCTTCAATGAATCGAAACTGAAACCACCCCAAAGACAATGACAATGTAAGCGCAATAACAATTGTTTTTGTGTTTTGATCTAATGATTTGATTAGCAACACCCAAATTGGCCAGTGCAACAAGTAAATGCTGTAAGAACAATCGCCGATCAGCGTTAAAGGCCGAACAGAAATTAGCGGAGTTATCACCCTGTCATGCGAACCACCCATTATCCATAGTGCCGTACCTACCACCACAACGAGAGTTGCTGTCGTGTTCGTCGACCAGTTCATTTCATGCCGAATTTCCGGAAATTTTGATGCCAAAGCAACACCAAGTGCGACCAATGCGGCTCCACAGACCGTGAACAGCGATCCAGCTTTAAGCACATACGAGAAAGCCTTTAGTCGCACTAATGAAGCAACCGCTACTCCTGCAACAAACTCCCACGCTCTCGTGAAAGGAGAATAAAAGGCAAATTGCTCTGGTGCGACGCTCCGTTGAATCAATGGCCTAAACCATCGAAAGTCATTTACGTGTGAACCATGGATTGAGCACATCAGAAACAACCAGCAAGACGCCAAGAGAACAGCCAAGACCGCAGCCCACGAGATAACTCTGAATACATGTTTCTGTATGCGCGCACGGAGACTGACAAACACCATGATCGCGAGTGGCCACACAAAATAAAACTGCTCTTCAACCGCCAACGACCACAAATGTAAAAGTGGGTTTGATTTTGGATCAAGCGAGAAGTAACTCTGCGGCATGAGAAAGAAATTTGACGTATACGAAGCGGCGCCAACCAGCATTTTGGCTGTTTCCTTTTGTGGACCAAACGGGCTGAGCAACAGCATCGATAAAAGTGCTGTACCAACAGACACAACAGCGATACCCGGCAAGAGTCTCCTCACCCGGCGGTGAAGAAATGCAGACCACGAAAACGTGCCTGCGCGGTCAATTTCGCGAAATGTTGAAGACGCAATGACAAACCCTGAAATTACGAAAAACATGTCAACGCCTAAATAACCACCTCTTAGACGTGTCTCAAAATGAAAAAGCAATACAAGAAGAACGGCAATTGCCCGAAGACCTTGGATATCTGCGCGATAACTCGACGACTTCGTCACTCGCGGTTCCTCACATGTCAAATTCTACAAACAAGCTATTGGTGCACCCGGCAGGACTCGAACCTACAACCTTTTGATCCGTAATCAAATG
>JBAXBR010000147.1:0-1627 GCA_037141855.1 Actinomycetota bacterium
AAGGTCATGCTCACTGCTTGACCGATGTCTTGGTTCGAGTCGGCGAGCGCCTGCTTGTATGGCGCACCGCCAATGAGCGACAGCAGTTTGCCATCGGCGAATGCGTTCATGCCACCATTTACTTCGAGTTTTCCATTCAGTGTGAACGTTGAATCGGTGTCTTTGCCGTCACGCGAAAGTGACATGTTCTTGAATGGTCCGTATTCGCCACTCAGTTGGTTCAACAGCGTGGTGGCTTCTTGCGGGTTATTGAAGTGATGTGACACACGCACTTGTAGTCCGCCAGTTTCAGTTGCGGCAACGCCAGAGACTTTCCAGCCTGCAGCCTTTGCGTCTTCGAAACTGAGGTCGCTTTCAATGCCGGGGTTGTTGGCAACAATCTCGGCATCAACAGTGGTGACGAGTGCAAGGTTGCCTGAACCATTTGGTTTCACCGTCAACGTGACCACATTGTCTACTCGGCATGCACCAAGCAGAACGACAGCAAGCAGTAATCCAATAAGTGGTCGCGCACGACCAACTACACGGCTACTACTCACGTGCGGGTTCACTCAGGCGTAGAAGCGGTGCCTTCGCCGGCACCTGCAAGTTCAATTGCCGATGGCGGCTTAAAGCCTTCGACTGCAGAGAACGTCATGCGCTGTTCGCCTTCGTTCTCTGGGTCTGGTTCAGTTGCAACCACCACAATTTGTCCCGCGGTGAATTGCTTGTTCAGCAACTTCTCCGATAGCGGGTCTTCAATGAGGCGTTGTAGCGCACGACGCAATGGGCGAGCACCAAGTTGTGGGTCGTAGCCGCGCTTCGACAACAACTCTTTTGCCGACTGTGTGAGTTCGAGCCCAATGCCTAAACCTTCCAGCTGACCAACTAGACGCTTGCTCATGAGGTCGACCATTTGCACAACTTCTTGCATGCCAAGTTCGTGGAACACGATCACTTCGTCGATGCGGTTCAAGAACTCTGGACGGAAGTGGCCTTTCAGGGCTTCGTTCACCTTGTCGCGCATGCGTGCGTATGACAACGCTTCGTCGTTCTTGCCGAATCCAACATTTGATTTGCGCAAATCTTGTGTTCCCAGGTTTGAAGTCATAATGAGCACGGTGTTGCGGAAGTCGGTGCTGCGTCCTTGAGCATCGGTCAAGCGACCTTCTTCAAGAATTTGCAACAGCGTGTTGAACACGTCTGGGTGAGCCTTTTCAATTTCGTCAAACAACACAACCGAGAACGGCTTGCGACGAACGGCTTCAGTTAATTGACCGCCTTCTTCGTAACCCACGTATCCCGGAGGTGAACCGACCAAACGGCTGACCGTGTGCTTTTCCATGTATTCCGACATGTCGAGCGAAATAAGTGCATCGTCGTCGCCGAACAAGAAGTTGGCGAGTGTCTTTGCGAGTTCGGTTTTACCAACACCGGTTGGACCCAAGAAGATGAACGAACCGCTTGGGCGCTTCGGGTCTTTCAAGCCTGCACGCGTACGACGAATGCTCTGGCTTACTGCCTTAATGGCATCTTCTTGCGAAATGATGCGCTTGTGCAGTTCGGCTTCCATGTTCAACAACTTGGCGGTTTCTTCTTCCGTCAACTTGTACACCGGAATACCGGTCCAAATGCTGAGCACTTCGGC
>JBAXBR010000148.1:0-1622 GCA_037141855.1 Actinomycetota bacterium
GGCCATACCTGTGAAATCCGACTATGCATAGCTGAAACCGGACTACTGGCTGAACCAATTTTGCAACTAGCAAAACGATTACCGATACAACAAGTAAAGGTACTTTTAGCAGTTGCTTTATGAAATTCATTGAGACAGAATTTTGCTTAATTGCGAGAACGAGTACGGAGCAACTGCCTGTCTTGCATTTCTTCCAACTTCTTCAAGCTCACTAACTGATGGGAACTCAGTCATTTTGCCAATATCGAAAATGCTTGAACCATGAATCATCCAACTTGGCGAATACCTATCAATATTTGTAATGACAGCACAGCCGTGGCTCATGGCACTTAATACCGTTGTGTTGTTCTCCCGAACACCGTGAGGAAAAAACGCAACCAAAGCATCTGCAGCGCGCATTCGGTTCGACACCTCTTCATCGGCCAAAAAGCCGAGGAAACTTACATTGCCATCAAAAACCTTGCGAATGTCTTTCCCCACGGTAAAGAAATCCTCGCTGAATGTTGTTCCTTCGTGAAGTGCGGTTGAGATTTCAAGACGGAACGTCCGACTGTCACCGTGCAAAATCTCACCCAATTTTCGATAACCGGCCACGCGTATTTTGTGAGCCATGCCAAAAGTCAAGAGTGTGCAATCAACTTGCTTCAAAACTGGAGACGGAGTTGCCCCTGGAGCAAACGTACTTTGTACATCACTACGCGAATTACGAATGGTGTCGGCCATCTCCATAGTGGCCGTGAAAATGCGAGCCGCTTGAGCAATGACAGTTTGCTCTGCCTCAGAATTATCTAGTCCATGCAGATAGACATCAAATTTTTCGGTCGCGGAGACCAAGAATTGAGAAAGCTCTTGCGAGTTTTCCTCGCCAATCTCTTCGCACTTAATTGAAAGCAGCGAACCGGAAATCGGATTGCTTAAAAAGTCTTTAAGAGTAACTAACGGAACATTAAGACTCTCAGCAAGTGCGATATTGAAACGCGCCACTCCGCACGTATAGGGGTTGGTATGAAACGTGACGACAGCAGTTGGTTTCATTGCGATTTCTTTTCAGACTGATTAGCCCACTCTTTGAGTATCTTGCTCGAAGAATTAGTGACAGTAGGTAGATACACCACTTCAATACCGAACTCCTCACAAACTTCAGCCTCTACTTTTGGCACGCCACCACGAGCAACCCAGTCGTTACCTTTTATGTAGCACTTCGGCTGCAACAACCTCAGCACTTCAACTGTTGCCACATTTGCTAGGTGCACAAAAGCGATGTAACGAATCGAATCGAGAACTACGCCCCGCTGTTGTTGTTCAAGAAAAACTGGATGCTTGGTTGCCGTCCAGGAATCTGGAGCAACATTGCACAAAAGAGGAACACCCATCTCTGATGCAGTCTTGAAATACCCAATATGACCGTCATGAATAGGGTCAAAACTGCCGTCCACCATGGCCACTTGTTGGCGGTATTGAGGAAGTTGGTCTGTTGTTAGCAACATCTATACACACTGTACTTTGGCAGCCTTTTCAGACTGCCAATGAGTAATGGTGGGCCGGGAAGGATTCGAACCTACGAAGGCAATAACCGGCAGATTTACAGTCTGCTCCCTTTGGCCGCTTGGGTACCGACCCAC
>JBAXBR010000149.1:0-1582 GCA_037141855.1 Actinomycetota bacterium
AACTCTCCGCCGAATTTTCTGTCAGCCGAGTCACGGTGCGACGTGCACTCGAAGTGTTGCGCGATGAAGGTTTAGTGAATGCTCGTCAGGGCTTCGGATGGTTTGTTGCCTCCGACCCGGTTAGTCAAAGCCTCGGACGCTTGGGAACCATTGAAGAACAAATGTTGGCAAGCGGTTTGCAACCAGCTCGACGCATTGTGGATTTTGCTTTCGAAAAACCGTCACGCAAAGTTGCCAAGGTGTTGGACTGTGACCAAGTGCTGCGTGTGAAGCGCGTGAACATGGCAGACGATCAACCGTTTGCGGTGGTCACGGTGTGGTGTCCGTTCGAACTTGGCAAACACCTGTCGCGACACGATGTTGAACATTCATCGTTCTACAACTTGTTAAACATTGAGTTGGGCGGAGCGACACAAACCATTAGTGCAGACGCCGCGACGGCCACCGAGGCACAATTGCTTGAGATTCCGCTTGGTTCACCTGTGCTCAGTTGTGACCGAACAACAAAAGACAAGCATGGCAATGCCGTGTTGGTTTCACATCACGTATTTCCTGCCCATCGCACCAATTTCGTGGTGGATTTACCGGCGGTTACTGCGTCTATCGCACCGACTGGGCTGCGACTTGTCGACTAGTTATTGATTACCACTTGTCCCAGTGCAGGACGCTTTCAAGTGGCTGACGTTTTGCCGGCTGGAAATCTGTGCCCTTGGTGTAAGCGATAGGGAACATTCCACCTTGCGTAATTTTGTCGTATGGAATGCCGAGTAATTCTGCAGCCTTCTTCTCACCGTCCATCATGAGGTGAATGGTGGTCCATGCAGAACCGATTCCGCGACCGCGAAGCGCGAGCATGAAACTCCACACAGCAGGAAGCAGTGAACCCCAGCCGCCTGCACCAGTTGCAACGTCAACGTTTTCGAGTCGACCCTTAATGCACGGGATCATCAACATCGGTGCCTTTTCAAAATTCTCAGAAAGAAATGTTGCCGAGTCGCGAACACGAGTCATTTGATCGCCAAGGTCTGCGCCAGTGTTTCCGCCACGCGGCAGTGATGCGTAAATGTCCCAATTGGCTCGATAAATGTCTGCGAGAGCCTTCTTCTTGGCTTCATCTTCAACAATGATGAAGTGCCATCCCTGCTGGTTTCCACCAGTTGGAGCCTGAAGTGCAATGTCGAGGCATTCCTCAACGATTGATCGCTCGACCGGGCGGTCAAAGTCCAGGCGCTTGCGCACGCTGCGGGTGGTTTTCAGTACTTCATCGGCTGACAGGTTGAGTTGCATGGATTCAAGTGTGCCATGCCACGATAGAGACGAAGCACTTGAGGGGAGAATTGTTGTGATTCCAGGAGTTGTAGAAAATCGCGTAACGATCGACATCGTTGACGGCATTGCAGACGTGCGAATGAATCGTGCCGATAAGCGAAACGCGCTCGACAATGCAATGTTCACGTCACTCGCCGCGGCGGGTGAATATTTGAAGACAAGCTCTGAGATACGGGCAGTGGTGCTCTCTGGGGACGGCGCATCGTTTTGTGCTGGTCTCGACTTTGGTTCATTTCAGGTCATGGCACAAGGT
>JBAXBR010000150.1:0-1574 GCA_037141855.1 Actinomycetota bacterium
ACGTGGATCCGAACACACGTTGTACAAACTTGATGTCGCCCCGCCTTTAAGGTCAACTGCACCGAATACCAACGTGTGAATTCGTGCGTTGATGAGTGCACCTGCACACATCACGCAGGGTTCCAGAGTTACAACCAATGTGCAATCAGTTAAATGCCATGTACCTAGAACCTGCGCCGCATCGCGTAATGCCAACACCTCGGCGTGAGCCGTGGGGTCATTCAACACCTCGCGTTCGTTGTGCCGAGCAGCAATGATTTCGCCGTTGCGCAATACCACTGCACCAACCGGAACATCGCCAGCCCGCGCAGCCTGTTCAGCGTGATCTAGAGCAACCCGCATGGCGGTTTCGTACTCGGTACTCATGGCGGAGGAGGTGGGATTCGAACCCACGGAGACTTGCGCCTCACACGCTTTCCAAGCGTGCCGATTCGGCCGCTCTCGCACCCCTCCCGGGATTGTGTGACGAAGGTTATCGCCAATAAATCAAGCCTCGCTCAGCGATATCGTGTTTACACACTTCCGTCGAGTGAGGTGGCGGTCGGGTCCTGTGCAACGGACGCTCGAGAATCAGGTCAGGGTCGGAAGACAGCAGCCTTCATCGGAAACGTCTGAGTGCCGCAGACCACCTGGCCGTCACTTCAGTCGGCGGAGGCGTTCGAGTATTTGTGGGGCTCCAAGCTTTTCTGCAACTGCAGCAAAACGCTCTGTTGGGCCATTCCATTTCCAGTCTGTTATTTCCCCTACTTCAACGTCTTGCACCAAGGTGGCAAGAGTTTTGAACAGTTGTGTTTCTGTGCGGTTGGTGCGAAGAGTGGTGGCCAGTTTTTCGGCACCGCGCACGGTTACACCGTCGCTTACCCATTGTTCGTGATTGTCGGGAATGTTGTCGATAGTCCCATATTTGGCGAGAACCGTTGATGCACTCTTTGCACCCCAACCTTGCAGGCCTGGGAAACCGTCGGCGGAATCGCCTACTAAACCCAAGTAGTCGGCAATAGAACTTGGGCCAACGCCAAACTTTTCTTTCACGCCATCTTCATCGATAATCACATTGTTGCGGCGGTCCATTTGCACCACGCGCTTGCCTTGCACTACTTGGCCCAAGTCTTTGTCGGGCGTAAGTACAAACACCTTGTGTACGGTGTGGTCTTCGCAAGCCACGCGCACAGCAGATGCCAGTGCGTCGTCGGCTTCGTACTTTTCCATTGCCCACACGGTTACGCCAAGCGCGCGAAGGGCGTCTTCCAAAATTGGAATTTGTTCTAGAAGAACTGGCTCCATGCCTTCGCTGGTTTTGTAGCCGCTATATAAATCATTGCGGAAACTTTCGATGACATGGTCGGTAGCAACACCAATGTGGGTTGCGCCGTCTTGTAGTAACTGAATGGTGGAAGTGAGCACGCCAATAGTGCCGGCGAATGGCGGTGGCTGCGAATGCTTGGAAGCTTGTCCGTAGTGCTGGCGATACAACTCGTACGTTCCGTCTACTAAATGCACATGCATGGTGCGAACCTACACGCCGAACAACACCACAGCCATGGCGCCGATACATATATATGGTCCAAATGCGA
>JBAXBR010000151.1:0-1571 GCA_037141855.1 Actinomycetota bacterium
ACCGCAATTAACGAACAAACAGGAAACAAACCCGTACACCCACTGCAAGTTGTTGCACGTGCGTACGGCTTCACAGAGGAGAAATAATCATGGCAACCCCCGCCAATGCAGTTGCATCACGCAAACTGAAACTAGAAGACATTCTCGATCTTCGCGCTTACGAACGAATTCGCGAAGAGAGTCGCAAGACGAGTATTGAAACCAAGGGCAAGCGTCGCATTGGTCTTGGTGAAGTTGTCACCATCATGTTTGAGAATCGCCAAACCATGTGGTACCAGATTCAAGAAATGATTCGTTCTGAAAAGTCGATGCACGACGAGCAAGTGATGGAAGAGCTCCACGCGTACAACCCGCTCATCCCTGAAGCCGGACAGTTGTCGGCAACGTTGTTCATCGAACTCACAACTGAAGATCAAATGCGCGAATGGTTGCCAAAGTTGGTGGGCATTGAAAGCTCGATGCTCATCAAACTGAGCGATGGCACTCAGGTTCGTTGCATTACCGACGAGGCCCACGCCGAACAGCTCACCCGTGACTACATCACTGCGGCTGTTCACTACATTCGCTTCGAGTTCACCCCAGAACAAGTAGAACTCTTTGCGGCTGGCGGTGCTTCATTGGTGTGCGATCACCCTGCCTACGGCGAAAGCGTGGAGTTGCCGGCGATCACTACTGCCGAATTACTCGCTGACCTTCGCCCGTAAGGGGCGTAAGTAGGCCCGCATTGGGCCAAATAGGCAAATTGGCACGAACACCCAACGCCGTCCTACAGTCACCCGCGGGGAAGTAGTCAGCATTTGGCAAAGGGGGCCGTGCATGGCGATAGCGGATGTGGCGTGGCGCAGCAATGGCGCTTGTCAAGGACTCGATGCTGAAATCTTCTACCCCGAAAATGAAGATCATGCCGACTTCGCTTTATCGGTGTGCGAGCAATGCGCGGTTCGCATAGCGTGTCTTAACTATGCGCTGGACAATCGCGAACAACAAGGTGTGTGGGGCGGAGCAACTGCTCGCGATCGCCGCAAGATGTTGCGTCAGCGCCGTCAATCTGCATAACGGAGTTGCGCAATGAGCGCCATTGAAGAGGTTGGCGGCTGGGCTGTAGTCCTCGGAAAAATTTCATCAGGAACCGATTTGTCGTTGAATGAATCTCGTGCCGCAATGCGCACGGTTCTTGAAGGCGAAGCAAGCTCAGCACAAATTGCTGCGCTGGTGATGGGTCTTCGCACAAAAGGCGAGAGCGCTGTCGAATTAGAAGGAATGCTCGCAGAAGTCCGTGCGGCTTCGGCGCGCGTCGAACTTCCAGCAAACATTGCATCGCGTGCAATCGACATCGTTGGCACAGGTGGCGACAAGTCACATTCAGTCAACATTTCAACAATGGCCGCATTCGTTGTTGCAGGCGCGGGCGTTCCTGTGTGCAAACACGGCAACCGTGCTGCATCATCGCAATGCGGAACAGCCGACGTGCTCGAAGCGCTTGGCGTGCGAATTGATCTTGACCCAGCAGATGTTGCACGTTGTGTCACTGAAGCCGGCATGGGCTTTTGTTTTGCGCAGAAATTTCACCC
>JBAXBR010000152.1:0-1564 GCA_037141855.1 Actinomycetota bacterium
ACCCACAGCTTGTTCATCCCCCCATTAAACGGACCCCACCCATGCTTAAACGGATAACCGATGAGAGGGAAATTTGCGATGCGGGGGAACCATGTAGCGAGTGCAATTGCGTCCATGATTTCTGGTGTTACCAAAATAAGAAACACAGTGGCCATAAACACTTTGGTCCACACACCTGGACGTCGAGCAAGCGCTACGCCTGCGAACCCTCCGAGAATGACGGCCAAGATTGTGGCGCCGAATGCTGCGACGAATGAGTTGCGAATGGCATCGCCAATACTGGCGAAATCAAACACTGTTTCGTACCAGTTTGTAGACATGCCGTTGATGACAAATGCCATTAGGAAGGCAACAGGACCAGACCAGTTCAATAACCGACGAGAAATTTTTGTGGTGCGCATCAATACTGTTCGAAGAACAACCGAAATCACAAACAAAGCTGCAAAACGAACCAGCACTGCCCAAGCGACCGAGCCATCAAACAACTCGTCCCACCATCTGACTCCTGGGTTTCCTGACCAGATAGTGAACGAACTTCCACCGTTAAACGAATGGAAAACTACGAGCAAGATAGGGATGAACAAGAAGACCAAGACGAGCACTGTCCACGCACTTAGTGCAATTGGCAATACGTCAAACTTGAACCATGATGCGGTGCCTTCCCGAGTGCGACTCACTGATCGTTCGTGAAGTGAGTGCTTGATACGTGTCGTAATCGGTAATGGATGATGCAACACCCATGAGATAAGCCACACAATGCCGGCACCTCCAACCATGGAAAGCAGTACGGCGCCAATCATCAGAATTGCCATTGCAGAACCAAGTGGCCAGTTTTGTGCGCCACTGAATTGTGAAGCGATCATCGAACCGATCATGTTTCCTTTTGCACCACCAAGAACAGTTGCCGTGACGTAGTCGCCACACATCGGAATGAACGTCAACAGAACGCCAGCGATGATGCCAGGTCCGGCCAAGGGCAATGTGACCCCAAAGAAAGTCGCGACGCGTCCTGCACCTAAGTCTTTGCTTGCTTCACGCATACGGACATCAATGCGATCAAGTGCCACGAACAGCGGCAAGATCATAAAACCCAAGTAGTTATAAACAATTGCAATCTGCACTGCGAGAGGTGTTTCAAGAATTTGAATTCCCTGCGTACCGATCCAGCCCATGTGGACCAGCCATTTTGAGAAGAAGCCGTTTGGAGCAAGCGGTATTCGCCACGCCACAGTACGAATGAGAAAGCTCGTAAAACTCGGAACGACCACCAACGCAAGAATGATTGCTTTCCACTTTTCAGGCACCTTGAACGCAGCAAAATATGCAACGGGTAGGCCAATCAATAAGCAAGCAATTGTTGCAATGGTTGATATTCGCAATGTTGATTTGAACACCTTGAAGAAGGTCTCGTCAAACACATGTGAATAATTTGCGCCAGACAAATGACCGAAATCAACGGGAATTAGTTTCGTGCCGTTCTTTGCGCCAAAGCTATAAACGACAATGAAGGCAATCGGTACAGCAAAAAACAGCAGATACCAAATAATCGACGGCAGAGCAAGTG
>JBAXBR010000153.1:0-1524 GCA_037141855.1 Actinomycetota bacterium
TCCAGCCTTCGTCTTCGAGTGCAAGTTTGACCGAGGCGCGAATGCGCTCGTCGTCTTCAACGGCCAATACGCGAATACCCACAGTCACAATGTTTACTCTGTCTTTGCGCTTGCAGTCATGATCAACTGTGAGAGCTGGTCAAATATGGCTGGGGAAGTGGTCAGGATTTCGGCGGGACGCGCTGAATTGCCACCGAAATCGCCACTTCGACAGCCAGATTCATGGGCGATCAAAATTCCTGCCGCGATGTCCCACTGATGGAGATTCTCCTCAAAATACGCATCGATGCGACCGCACGCAACAAAGCACAGGTCAATTGCTGCGGCACCTCCGCGGCGGATGTCGCGAATCTTGTGGATGAACCGGGAAACGCGTTTTGCTTGAATGGTGCGCTGTTCTGCTGAATAGCTAAAACCTGTGCACACCAATGCCTGCGACACATCGGAGATGGTGTTGCAGCGGATGGGCGAGCCGTTTAAGAAAGCTCCGCCGCCGCGTGTAGCGGAAAACATTTCGCCAAGAGAAGGTATATATACGACTCCTGCAAGAGGCCCGTTGCTATCTTCTGCGCCGATTGACACTGCCCAAGCTGGGAGGTCGTACAGGAAATTGGTCGTGCCATCAATGGGGTCGATGTACCAGGTGATGCCGCTTGTTCCTGCGACCGACGCACCTTCTTCGCCAACAATGGCATCGAGTGGTCGTCGTTCGCGCATTCCCTCCACAATGAGTTTTTCGGACGCGCGATCAAATTCGGTGACCATATCGGTGGCAGTTGATTTTGTTTGCACATTCTGCAGGCCAGCCTTGCGTCCCGCGAGTGCCATGTCGCCTGCTGCGCGAGCGAGTTCGCTAGCAACGAGAAGTAATTCGTCGGCGAGAGTCACGAAGCGGAAACTTCTTTATCTGCGAGTTCGCGCCATTCTCCGATTGCGCGAAGTGCGAGCACCGCGATAATGCTCATTCCAGTTGCGCCGACAAGTGCGCCAGTAAACATTCCAATTCCATTTGGAACGGCGCATGAACCGGAACATTGCAAGTCCACCAAGAGATAGCCCATTGCGGCACCTGCGATACCCGAAATCAAAATTCCGACGAATGCAATTGCTCGAGCACGGGTAGAAGGAAGTGCTGAAAGTGGTCGTTCGGCTGCAGGCGAGGTGGGCACGGCAACAGCGTAGTTGTCGTATCGTTATGCACATAGTGGAGACAACGACGGGTGAATCCTCACGCACCATTGCGCATGTGGATATGGATATGTTTTTCGTGGCAGTCGAACTGCTGCGACGACCGGAACTCGTTGGCAAGCCAGTGGTGGTTGGAGGCGATGGAAGCCGGGGGGTGGTGGCTGCTGCATCGTATGAGGCACGGCGGTTTGGCGTATTTTCTGCGATGCCGTCGTCTCGGGCAAAGAGGTTGTGCCCTGATGCAATTTTTCTCCCTGGCGACATGGACACCTACGCACAAGTGAGTTCGCAAGTATTTGAAATTTTTCGCGATTACACACCACTCGTCGAAGGCCT
>JBAXBR010000154.1:0-1521 GCA_037141855.1 Actinomycetota bacterium
ATGTCGGGTGATCGTTGTTCAGACCCTGGGCTGGCAAAGGAATTGCGCAAAGTGGAGGTGCAGGGAGTTGTTGCACGCGTCTTTGTGTATTGCGACCCTTCGCTAGGTGGATGGGCTTTTCGTAATTGCACCAAAGCCGACATATCTCGGATGGGCGGGTATTTGCTGTTCACCCTCGCTGCGAAGCCTGGAATGAAGGCGACAGAGGTTCAGGTTCAAGGCGTAGGTGGAATTACCTTGGCCCAACTTCGAAAGGTTGCTGCAAGTCTTCTCTTCGGAAGCACTCAATATTAGAGTTGGCCTATGTCACACAGATCTTTGAGTTTTGTGTAAGTGATCAAATCCATGATGTCAAACAAATTGCTTGATGGGAAGGTCGCGGTAGTTACTGGGGCCGGACGTGGGCTTGGTCGTGAATACGCATTGGCTCTCGCGGTGAATGGTGCGAAGGTGGTAGTAAACGACTTCGGCGCAATGGTGAACGGTCACAAAGACACTCTCAATCATGCAGATCATGTTGTGAAAGAAATTACTGAGCGTGGAGGCACCGCAATTGCAAATGTCCAAAGCGTTGCTGACTGGGACGGCGCAAAGTCGATAATTGAAACGGCGTCACAGCATTTTGGTCGTCTTGACATTGTTATCAATAACGCAGGCAACAATCGGCCTTCTTCTCTTGTTGATCTCACTGAACAAGACGTTGATTCGCAAATCGGTGTGCACTTAAAAGGCACATTGGCAGTCAGTCATTTTGCTGCGGCATATTGGAATGAAGTTGCTGCAGAGGCTCATCGAGCGATTGTCAATACAACGTCGGCAGCTGGTTTGCACCCGACGGCTGGTGCTGGCGTGTATGGCGCAACCAAGTCGGCAATTGCTGCGCTCACAGTAAGCCACGCACAAGAACTTGCTCGACTTGGTGTGCGTGTAAATGCAGTTGCGCCTTGTGCACGAACAAGGATGGTAAACGAATCACCAGCAGTTCTTGCGATGATGCCAAAAGTTGAAGGATTTGATCGACATGCGCCCGAACACGTTGCGCCACTCGTGGTGTACTTGGCGAGTTCGTTGTGTCGGTTCACGGGTCGCGTATTTGCTATCGAAGGTCCAGATGTAGCGATCTATCGGTCATTCAGTGTTGAGCAAGATTGGACAACACATGAAGCCTGGACTCCAGAAGAATTGGCGCAATCATTTGCTGAAATCAATGAACGTTCTGACACTCAAGCATTTTTTCCGGGGGGAGTTGTGCGGCAAAGTGTTCCATCGGGAAGCACGCTGAAGGCTTTAAACAAAGTGGCGCGCTCGGACGGACTCGAACCGCCAACCCTCTGATCCGAAGTCAAGTCAGTAGCGAATGCTGGTGTCTGTGTTGTCTGTATAGATAGATGAGGTATGGGTTGGTGTCGGTAGCACTACTACCTGATGTCACTCATTCTGTGTGTTCTGTGACCCCGTTGTGACCCTGCGAAAGTTAATTGACATTGATGCTTGGTACTAAATAATCTTGAGCTATTACGT
>JBAXBR010000155.1:0-1509 GCA_037141855.1 Actinomycetota bacterium
CCGGCTTCTTTCCACGGCTTCAACCAGCCAAGTGTTCCGTACAACTTCTCGTCGGCGTTTTCGCGAATGCAACAGGTGTTTAACACCACCACATCGGCGTCGTCTTCGTGTTCGGCCATTTCCATGCCGTCTTCTTCGAGCAAACCAGAAATTCGCTCGGAGTCGTGCGCATTCATTTGGCACCCAAAGGTGCGCACAACATATTTACGAGTCACAGTGGGTCAAGTTTACCGCCGCATTATTTGCGGTTACGGAGTAACAATGAGCTCGGAAATGGCAGCCCCGCCGGCCAGCGCGGAGGCACTGACCAGCGGGAAACTGTGGCGGACTAGCCGCGCGAATTAGTCGAGATCGATTGGCTCGTCGTCTTCTTCGGTGAATGCTGGGGCTTCAGTTGCCTGACCTACACCCGACACTTCACGAACCTTTTCGGCCATTTGCACCATGATCTCTGGGTTTTCAATGAGGTACGTCTTTGCGTTCTCACGACCCTGACCAAGCTGTTCGCCTTCGTAGGTGAACCATGCACCCGACTTCTTGGCAATGTTCAATTCCACTGCCATGTCGAGCACTGCGCCTTCGCGGCTGATTCCCTTGCCGTACATGATGTCGAATTCTGCTTGACGGAACGGCGGAGCAACCTTGTTCTTCACCACCTTCACGCGTGTGCGTGAACCAACAACTTCTGCTCCGTCTTTAATGGATTCGATACGACGAATGTCGAGACGAACTGACGAATAGAACTTGAGTGCACGACCACCGGTGGTGGTTTCTGGCGAACCAAACATGACACCAATTTTTTCGCGCAATTGGTTAATGAAAATGAGGATGGTGTCGCTCTTGTTCAAGTTGGCGGTGAGCTTGCGCAATGCCTGACTCATGAGTCGTGCTTGCAAGCCCATGTGGCTGTCACCCATTTCGCCTTCAATTTCGGCGCGTGGCGTAAGTGCTGCCACCGAGTCGATAACGATGACATCGAGTGAACCGGAACGCACCAACATGTCGGTGATTTCCAGTGCCTGTTCACCCGTGTCTGGCTGGGAGATGAGCAGGTTGTCGCAGTCGACACCAATGGCGCTTGCATACACCGGGTCGAGCGCGTGTTCGGCGTCGACGTAGGCGCAGATGCCGCCGTTGCGTTGGGCTTCGGCCACCACGTGCATTGCAAGCGTTGACTTACCTGATGACTCAGGGCCGAAGATTTCGATGACACGACCGCGTGGCAAACCGCCAACGCCGAGGGCAATGTCGAGAGGAAGTGCGCCGGTTGGGATAGAGGCGATGCGCATTGACTCTTTTTCGCCCATGCGCATGATGGAGCCTTTACCGAACTGCTTGTCGATCTGACCAAGTGCTGCGTCGAGGGCCTTCAGGCGCTCGCTGCCTTCCTTGGAGTTGTTCTTTACTTCGTGGTGCTTACTCTCTTTGCTTGCCATAACTGCCTGCTTTCGCTGTGCTTCTGTTTTCCTGTGGACTGCGCACCCTAAATGTGGGGTGTCGCAGGGTTGA
>JBAXBR010000156.1:0-1500 GCA_037141855.1 Actinomycetota bacterium
AAAACAACGTCTGGCAATGCCGTAGCAATCTGATCTAGTTCAGATAGCGATTGTGGCGCTTCTACAAACACAGCATCGACACCCAAATCGCGCGCCATTCGGCCACGCTCTAGAGCGTCAGCAAGACCATTCACTGCTCGAGCATCAGTACGTGCAGTGAGAAACATGCCGGGACTGCGTGTACGGACTGTTGTCAACTTTGCAAGCCATTCATTTGTAGGAACAACTTCTTTGCCTTCCATGTGTCCACATTTCTTTGGCCACACTTGATCTTCAAGAAACATGCCAGCGGTACCTGCAGCTTGCCATAGTTCGGTTGTTCGCTGAACGTCGCCGTTGTCGCCATACCCAGTATCAGCGTCGACAATCACACACATCTCTGGCACCGAAACACATACACGTTGTGCAACCTCAGCCATGTGTGTCTGATTCAGAATTCCGATATCGGGTTCGCCAAGCAGAGTTCCGGCAACTGCAAACCCCGACACAAAGACAGTGTGAAAACCAGCTTGCTCAGCCAGAAGTGCTGACAACGGATCCCACACGCCAGGCATGAGAATTGTCTCTCCGCCCGCAAGGCGCGCGCGCAACGTGTCAGCGTGAGTCACTTCGTGCCGAGTGTGTCAATCGCGTGTTGCTTTAATCGCTTGTAATCAACTTTTCCATTCGGCGCACGACCGATAGTAGATACAACTACAACATTACGAGGAGCCTTATATGCAGCAAGACGGGCTTTGACATGTGCTGACAGAACTTCAAGTGTTGGTGTTTCGCCAGGTTCTGCTTCAACAACCACGCAAATAGTTTCTCCAAAGCGAGTATCTGGAATACCAACCGCTACTGCATCACGAACTGACGAGTGTGTCTTCACCATCTCTTCCACCTCTTCGGGGAATACCTTTTCGCCGCCGGTGTTAATACATACGGAGCCGCGACCCAACAAATGCAATGTGCCATCAGCATTCACTTCTGCCCAGTCGCCTGGCACCGTCCATCGACGACCTTCGAAGATTCGAAATGTTTGCGCGGTCTTAACTTCATCCTTGTAATAGCCAACTGGGATTGCTCCGCCCACTGCAACAAGACCGCTTTCGCCAGAGCCTGGCTCAACACGCTTTCCCTCTTCAGTAAACACAACACAGTTGGGACCAAGCGCGAATTGGGCAGTCTTAGGCGCAGCACCTTTAGCGGCAACAGACATACCCATACCCACAGCTTCAGACGACCCGAAACTATCGGTGATCAACATTTGAGGAATGTGCTCAAGAAGTGCGTTCTTGTTTTCCTGACTCCACATCACTCCTGATGAACCCATCTGAACAACGCTCGACAGATTCCAGCGGGTGGGGTTGGCGTCAAGCGACTCAAGCATTGGCCCAGCAAAAGCTTGCCCGACAATGACGATGGTATTAACAGACCGATCTTGCACTGTTTGCCATAACAATGCTGGATCAAAATTACGATTGGGCATTGTGATGATGCAGCCGCCCATTGCAAGAC